>JACPAU010000238.1 GCA_016180705.1 Candidatus Methylomirabilota bacterium | reverse complement strand
TTCCGGGCCGAGTGGGGATTCCTGGTGGTGGCGGCGAACCGGGAGGTGCTGTACCCGTCGTCTTCCCTCCTGGAGGACCGGTTCGCAGCGCGCCTCGGGCGGGCGGCCGCTGCGGCGGGCGGGCTCAGGTTCTACTCCCCCCAGATCCACGGGCGGCTCTTCACCCTCCCGGCGGATCTGCGGGATCAGCTGGAGGCGGCATGAGGCGGGGGGCGGGCGGGAGGACCACAGGGAAGGGGAAGAGGGGGGGCATGAGCATGCGGTTGGCCCAGGTGGACCCGGAGATCGCGGCGGTCATCGACCGGGAGACGGCGCGCCAGGCGGAGGGCCTGGAGCTCATCGCCTCCGAGAACTTCGTGAGCGAGGCGGTGCTGGAGGCCGCCGGCTCCCCCCTCACCAACAAGTACGCCGAAGGGTACCCGGGCCGGCGCTACTACGGGGGCTGCGAGTTCGTGGACCAGGCCGAGCAACTCGCCATTGACCGGGCCAAGGCCCTCTTCGGCGCCGAGCACGTCAACGTCCAGCCCCACTCCGGCTCCCAGGCCAACATGGTCGTCTACTTCGCCGTCCTGCAGCCGGGCGACACCATGATGGGCCTGAACCTCTCCCACGGCGGGCACCTCACCCACGGCAGCCCGGTCAACTTCTCCGGCCGCTTCTTCCGCGTCGTCCCGTACGGGGTGGACCCGAAGACCGAGCAGGTGGACTTCGCGGCCCTGGCGAGGAGTGCCGAGGAGGTCCGGCCCAAGCTGATCATGGTGGGGGCGAGCGCCTACCCCCGGACGCTCGACTTCGCCCGCTACCGCGAGGTGGCGGACGCGGTGGGCGCGCTCCTGGTGGCCGACATCGCCCACATCGCCGGGCTCGTGGCCGCCGGCCTGCACCCGAACCCGGTCCCGCTCGCCGAGTTCGTCACCACCACGACCCACAAGACCCTGCGCGGGCCCCGGGGCGGGATGATCCTCTGCAAGGCCGCCTACGCCCCCGCGGTGAACAAGACGCTCTTCCCCGGCATGCAGGGCGGCCCCCTCATGCACATCATCGCGGCCAAGGCCGTGGCCCTGAAGGAAGCCCTCAGCCCCGAGTTCAAGGCCTACCAGCGGCGCATCCTGGCCAACGCCACGGCGCTGGCGGAGGAGCTGACGCGGCAGGGCTTCCGGCTCGTGGCGGGCGGGACCGACACGCACCTGATGCTGGTGGACCTCCGGCCGAAGGGCCTCACCGGAAAGGTGGGGGAGGCGGCGCTCGGGAAGGCCGGGATCACCGTGAACAAGAACGCCATCCCCTTCGACCCACAGCCCCCCGCCGTCACCAGCGGCATCCGGGTCGGCACCCCGGCCATCACCACCCGGGGGATGGGGGTGGAGGAGATGCGCCTGATCGGGCAGCTCATCGCCGAGGTCCTCCAGGAGGTGGAGGACGCCGCCCGGCTCGCCCACGTCGGGGCGAAGGTGCGCGAACTCTGCCAGGCCTTCCCCCTCTACCCCGAGCGCCTCGCGCCCGCCGCGAAGGCCTAGGCCGGGGAGGGCACGGTGCGCTGCCCCTTCTGCGGCAGCAACACGGAGAAGGTGGTCGACTCGCGCGAGGGGCGCGACGGGGGGGCCATCCGGCGGCGGCGGCAGTGCCTGCAGTGCCACCGCCGCTTCACCACCTACGAGCGGATCGAGGAGATCCAGTTCATGGTGGTCAAGAAGGACGGCCGCCGGGAGCCCTTCGACCGGAACAAGATCCTGAGCGGCCTGCTCAAGGCGACCCAGAAGCGGCCCGTGAGCGTCAACCAGCTCGAGGCCATCGTGGAGGACGTGGAGGCGCTGTTAGCCGACAAGACGGACCGGGAGATCAGCTCCACCGAGATCGGCGAGCGGATCATGCAGCGCCTGCACGACCTCGACGAGGTGGCCTACGTCCGGTTCGCCTCCGTCTACCGCCAGTTCAAGGACGTGAACGAGTTCGTGGCGGAGGTGAAGGGGCTCCTGGAGGGGAGCGGCCGGCGGGGCAAGTGAGGCACGTCCGTTGGGTCACGGTTACCCCGTCTTCCTCGAGGTCCGGGGGCGCCTCTGCCTGGTCGTGGGCGGGGGGGCGGTGGCCGAGCGGAAGGCGCGGGCGCTGCTCGCGCAGGGAGCGGCGGTCCGGGTGGTGAGCCCGACCCTCACAGGAGCCCTGGCGGCGGAGGCCGCGGCCGGGCGCATCGCCCACCTCGAGCGCCCCTTCACCCCGACCGACCTCGAGGGCGCCTTCCTCGCCTTCGCCGCCACCGACGACGCCGCGGTCAACGCGGCCGTGGCGGCCGCCGCCGACGCCGCGCACGTGCCGGTGAACGTCGCCGACGATCCCGCCCGCAGCACCTTCCTGGTCCCCTCCACGCTCCAGCGGGGTGAGGTCATTGTCGCCGTCTCCACGGGAGGGGCCAGCCCGGCCCTGGCCAGGCGGCTCCGGACCGACCTGGAGGAGAAGGTCGGCGAGGAGTACGCCGCCCTGGCCCGCCTCCTGGGCGAGGCGCGCCGGGAGGTCCTGCGCCGGATCCCGGATCCCCGCCGCCGGCAGGACCTCTTCACCCGCCTGCCGGAGGACCTGCACCGGGCCCTCCGGGACGGGGGCGAAGGCGCCGCCCGGAGGCTCCTCACCACGCTGCTGCGCGAGGCGGCGGGGACGCCCCGGGAATGACCATGAGCGGGGTGACCTTTGCCCTCGCCTTCCTGGCCTATGTGGGAGCCGCCGGCGGCGCCGTGGGCGCCCTCGCCACGCGCCGCGCCCCGCTGGCGAAGGGGGGCGCTCGCCTGACGGTGGCCGGGGTCCTCCTGCACACCCTCACGGTCATTCTCCAGACGGTGGAGTTGGGCCGGCCCCCCCTGGGGAACCTGGGGGAGGCCCTCTCCTTCTCGGCCCTGGCGCTCGCCCTGCTCTCGCTCGCAACGGAGTTCCGCTTCGGCAACCGCCTGGTCGGCGCCTTCCTCCTCCCCCTCGTCGCCGTCTTCACCGGGGCCGCCGCGCTGCTCCCCCGCGAGGTCGCGCGGGCCGCCGCCGGAAACGCCTGGATCTGGATCCACGTGACGCTGGTGATGCTGGGCTCGGCGGCCTTCGCCTTCATCTTCGGCGTGGGGCTCATGTACCTGCTGCAGGAACGCCAACTGAAGGCGAAGGCGCCGGGGTCCCTCGCCTTCCGGCTCCCCCCCCTGGAGGTGCTGGACCGGCTGGCCTACGAGGCCCTGTGGCTCGGTTTCCCCCTGCTCACCCTGGGCATCCTCCTGGGGTCGCTCCAGGCCCAGCACCTCTGGGGCACCTACTGGGTCTGGGGAACGAAGGAGACCTGGTCCCTCCTCACCTGGCTCATCTACGGCCTCCTGCTCCTGGCCCGCCTGAACGCCGGCATGCGGGGGCGGAAGGCGGCCATCCTCTCCATCGTGGGCTTCGCCGCCGTCCTCCTCACGTTCCTGGGCGTGAGCCTGATGGCGTCACCCCGCCTGAACTAGCCATGGAGATCGTGGTCGTCGGCCTCAACCACAAGACGGCCCCCATCGAACTCCGGGAGCGGCTCCACATCCCCGAGCGCGACCTGGCCGGGCCGCTGGAGGCCCTGGGCAAGGAGCCGCCGATCCTGGAGCGGCTCATCCTCTCCACCTGCAACCGGGTGGAGGTCTACGCCGTCGCGGAGGAGGTGAGCGCGGCGCGGCAGAGCATCGAGGTCCTCCTGGCCGCCCGGGCGCAGCTGCCGGCCGCCGCCTTCTCCGGTCTCCTGTACCTCCACACGGCGGCCGAGGCCGTCCGGCACGCCTTCCGGGTGGCCGGCAGCCTGGACAGCCTGGTGGTGGGAGAGCCGCAGATCCTCGGACAGGTGAAGGACGCCTACCAGGCGGCCGCGGGGCTGGGCGCCGTGGGGCCCGTGCTGAGCGCCCTGATGGAGCGGGCGCTCCGGGTCGGGAAGCGGATCCGGACCGAAACCGCCCTCGGCGCCTCGCCGGTCTCGGTTGCCTCCGTCGCCATCGAGCTGGCCCGACAGATCTTCGGCGCCCTGGCGGGGCGGACCGTCCTGCTCCTGGGCGCGGGGGAGATGTCCGAGGCGGCCGCGCAGCACCTGAAGGAGGAGGGGGTCTCGGCGATCCTGGTCAGCAACCGGCGCTACGAGCGCGCCCTCGACCTGGCCGCCCGGCTCGGGGGCCGGGCCGTCCGATTCGACCAGTTCAAGGAGGAGGTCCTTTCTGCGGACATCGTGATCGCCTCCACCGCG
>JACPAU010000197.1 GCA_016180705.1 Candidatus Methylomirabilota bacterium | reverse complement strand
GGGGGGCAACCACGGGAGGGTGCCCCAGGGGGGCCGGGGGCCGGGGCGGCGCCGGCGCCAGGACCCGGACCGTGTCACGTCCTAGATGGCCTTCAGGGTAGCGATGTAGGGGAGGTTCCGGTACTCCTGGGCGAAGTCGAGGCCGTAGCCGACCACGAACTCGTTGGGGATCGTGAACCCCACGTAGTCCAGGGGGACGGGGACCTGCCGCCGCTCCACCTTGTCGAGGAGGGCGCAGATGCGGAGGGACGCCGGCTGGCGGGTGAGGAGGTGGGCGCGGAGCAGGCTGAGAGTCCGCCCGGTGTCCACGATGTCCTCCACGACGAGGACCTCCCGGCCGGTGGTGGGCAGGGTCAGGTCCTGCGAGAGGAGGATCACCCCCGAGGGGTCGGTCCCGTCCCCGTAGGAGTGGACGGCGCAGAAGTCGGTGACGGTGGGCAGCGCGATGTGGCGGCAGAGGTCGGCCCAGAAGACCGCCGAACCCCGCAGGACGCAGGCCAGGAAGAGCGTCTTGCCTCGGTAGTCGGCGGTGATGGCGGCCCCCAGCTCCGCCACCCGCGCGGCGATCTGCTCCGCGGTGAGGAGGGTGCGGCCGAGTTCATGCCGCACCGGAGGATTCCTCCCAAACCTCGAGAGTCAGGACGCGGGCGGTAGCGGCGGTGGCGGCGGCCCGGCCGTCCGGGCGGAAGTCGGGGACCCAGAGGACGCCCCGCCCGTCGGCGAGGACCGGGAGCCGCCCGCGGCGCTCCCGCGGCACCCTGGCGTCGGTGAAGAGGTCCTGGAGTTTCCGGCGCCCGGGGGCCCCCAGCGGCCGGTAGGCGTCACCGGGCTGCCAGGCCCGGAGCGTGAGGGGAAGCTGGAGTCGGTCGGCATCCAGGGCAACGCTCCAGCGGGCCTTGGGCGCCCCGGCGGGTCCGGCCGCGATCTCGCCAGCCTCCTCCATGGGGCCGATCCTGGCGCGGTAGGACCCCCAGCGGACCTCCCCCGCCCCCGGGAGCGGGAGGGGGGGTGGGGGCGGGCCGGAGCCCCCCTGCCCCGCCGCCGCGATCACGATCCGCCCCTCCCGGAGCCGGGCCTCGAGGGGGCCGGGCAGCCGCACGACGCCCCGGTCCCCTCCGGGGTCCAGGAGGGCCTCCACGGCCTGCAGGTGCTCCAGGCGGACCCGGCTCCCCTTGGGCAGAGCCGCCCGGAGAGCCCGGACGAGGACGCGCCGCCGGACCGGAAGCGGGAGGGCCCTGAGCGCCCCCGCCTCGAGCGGGAAGGCGGCGGGGACGCGCGCCGCCTCGCCCTCCAGGTAGGCGTGATCGTCCTCGAGCAGGGCGGCGGCCCGGGCGACGGACTCCACGACCCGGGGGTTGAACTCCTTCTCGAGGAAGGGAAGGAGGCGCTGGCGGATGCGGTTGCGCAGGAAGCGGGGATCGGTGTTGGAAGGGTCGGGGCGGAAGGGCAGGCGGCGCGCGCGGGCGTACGCCTCGACCTGCTGCCGCCGGACTGTGAGGAGGGGCCGGATGACCCGTCGCCCCCGGACCGGGGGAATCCCGCGCAGTCCCGCCGGGCCGCTCCCCCGGAGGAGGTTCATGAGGACGGTCTCGGCGACGTCATCCGCCGTGTGGGCCACCGCGATCCGCTCGGCGCCGGCGGCCTCGGCCGCCTCGGCGAGGAAAGCGTACCGGGCCTCCCGGGCCGCCTCCTGCAGGGAGCGGCCCCGGGCCGCGAGGGCGCCTGGGGGGAGGTGCCCTACCGTCACGGACAGCCCGCGCGCCGCGGCCGCCTCCCGGACGAAGGCGGCATCGGCGGCCCCCTCCTCCCCCCGGAGGCCGTGGTCGAGGTGGGCCACGCGGAGGGAGAACCCCATGCGGGGCGCCAGGCGGTGCAGGCAGTCGAGGAGGACGACGGAGTCCACCCCGCCCGACACCGCCACCAGGACCGCCTCGCCCGCCCGGACCATCCCGTGGCGCAGGAGCGCCCGGCGGACCATCGCGAGCACCATGGTTCCCCTCCGGCCCCTCCAGTGGCGCCACTATAGGGACCGCCTCGAAGGGGTGTCAACGGAAAATGCCCCGCGCCGGCCGCCGGCGCGGCTTGTCTTCCCCCTCCCCCTCTGGTACGCTCCCCCCAGCCTGGCGGGGAGGATCGCCATGACGGAGCAGGTACCCGCCGCTGCCGCCCGCGGCGAGGCGGTCCTGGTCGTGGACGACGAGCGGTTGATGCGGGACCTCTGCGCCGAGATCCTGAGCGGCGCGGGGTTCGCGGTGCGGACCGCCCGAGACGCGCGGGAGGGGCTCGCGCGGCTCGCCGAGGAGCCGGTCGCCGTTCTCCTCCTGGACGTCATGCTCCCCAACATGGGCGGGCTCGAGGCCCTCCGGGTCGTGGCCGAGCGCTTCCCCCTGATGCCCGTGGTCATGATCACCGCCTACACGTCCCAGCAGAGCGCCATCGAGGCGCTGAAGGCGGGCGCCTACGACTACCTCCCGAAGCCGTTCCAGCGGGAGGACCTGATCCGGGCGGTCTCCCGCGCCGCCGAGCGGCACCACCTCCTGAAGGAGAACGCCCGGCTGGTGGCCGACCTGCAGGCCAAGGTGTCGGAGCTCTCCACCCTGTACGCCCTCTCCGAGAACTTCGCCCGGGAGCTGGAGCACCGGGTCAAGGAGCGGACGGAGGCGCTGCGGCGGAACCAGCGCCTCGTCGAGAGCATCATCGCGAACATGGCGAGCGGGCTCCTGGTCACGGACACGGTCGGGCACATCACCCTGATCAACCGCCAGGGGGAACAGACCCTCCGCCGCGACCGGCAGGAGATCCTGGGCCAGCACTTATCCGACCTGTTCCCCGGCGCGGAGGCCATGCTGGAGGTCCCGGCGGAGCCGGTGCAGCAGGAGATCACCCTCCCCACCCCCGACGGCGGCCAGATCCCCCTCGGCTTCTCCTCCTCGTTCCTCCTCGACGACGAGGAGCGGCGGGAGGGGGTCATCGTGGTCTTCCGCGACCTCAGCGAGATCAAGGCGCTGCAGGAGGAGATCCTGCGGAAGGACCGGCTCGCCGCCATCGGCCGGGTCGCGGCGGGCGTGGCGCACGAGATCCGCAACCCCCTCTTCGGGATTACCTCGGTCGCGCAGATCCTGAACAACGAGGTGGAGTACGGCCCCGCCCACCGGGAGCTGGTGACGGCCATGCTCTCCGAGAGCCGCCGCCTGAACGCCCTGGTGAACGACCTGCTCCTCTACGGCAGGCCCTCCAGCCTGGAGCGGCGCCCCGTGGAGTTAGGGCAGGTCTGGGAGGAGATCCTGGGGCTGCAGCGGGAGGAACTGCAGGCCCGGGGCGTGACCTTCCGGCGGGAGATCCCGCCCGACTTCCCGGCCGTCCCGGTGGACCCGGACAAGATGAAGCAGGTGTTCCTCAACCTCCTGAAGAACGCGGTGGAAGCGACGCCGCCGGGGGGGGCCGTCACGGTGGCCCTCCGACTCCGCCCCGCGCAGGTCGGCCGCCGGCGCGGCGGGCCCGGGCGCTCCCGCTTCGCCGAGATCGCCCTCTCCGACACCGGCTGCGGCATCCCCGCGACCGACCGGGAACGGATCTTCGACCTCTTCTACACCACGAAGCCGCGCGGCTCCGGCCTGGGACTGGCCATCTGCCGGCGCCTCGTAGAAGACCACGGGGGGCGGATCCTGGTGGACAGCAAGGAGGGGGAGGGCTCCACCTTCACGGTCCTGCTCCCGCTCGAGGCAGGCGTCCCCCGGGACACCGCCCCGAGACCCTAATACAAACGATATAATTTGTGTGCCACAGGGTCCGGGTGGCGCCGGATGCCGCCCTATGGCCCCCGTAGCGGAGGGGGGTCCCATCGGCTCTTGGCCGATGGGGGGAACCACGGGAGGGTTCCCCACGGGGGCCGGGGGCCGGGGCGGCGCCGGCGACAGGACCCGGACCTCGTCACTTTCGTTCTGTCGTTTGTATCAGGCGGGCGGGCCCCCGCGCGGCCGGTCTCACGGGCGTCCCCCCGCCGTCCGAGGCAAGTGCAATGACCACGACGCTCCTCATCATCGACGACGAGCGGACGATCCGGCTGAGCCTGAAGCACCACTTCCAGAAGAAGGGCTTTCGGGTGGTGGAGGCCGGCACCTCCGCCCAGGGCCTGGCGGCCGCCGCCGAGCACGGCCCGGACGTCGTCCTCCTGGACCTGAAGCTCCCCGATCTGGACGGGCTCGGCACGCTCGAGAAGCTCCGCGGGACCCACCCGGACGCCGCCGTCATCATGCTGACCGGGCACGGGAAGATCAAGGACGCGGTCGCC
>JACPAU010000196.1 GCA_016180705.1 Candidatus Methylomirabilota bacterium | reverse complement strand
GGCGCCGGGGGGCGGCCACTAAGACGAACGGGACAACGAAGGTGACAACGTCCGGGTCCTGGCGCCGGCGCCGCCCCGGCCCCCGGCCCCCCTGGGGAACCCTCCCGTGGTTCCCCCCCTCGACCAAACGCCGAGGGGCCCCCCCTCCGCTACGGGGGCCCGGGGGCGGCATCCGGCGCCACCCGGACCCTCTGTCACACGATTTGTCTCGTTCGTATTAGTGGCCGCCCCCCGGCGCCCCCGGCCCGGGCTTCTTCCGTCGGTCGATGACCTGCTTGGCTGCCCGCGACACGGCCGTCGGGATGTTGCGGTCCTTCGAGAGTCCGTCCACTTCCCGGTCGGTCAGGCTGGCGATCCCGAGCCCCATGGAGACCCCCACGGGGGTCTTGGGGGTGTGGAGGAGGGCGAGGACCACGAGCTTGTTGCTCCGGTAGCGCTTCATGTTGGAGATCTCTCGGAGGACCTTCTCCGACACATCCCGCATCTGGGCGATGTAGAGGATCTCGGTGTCGGTGATTCGGGGGCTCTTCACCACCTCGAGCGCCACCATCTCGTTGGCGTCCCGGACCAGGATCATCCGGGCTTCCTTGTTGCCCTTCTTGGCCAGCGTCAGCTTCTGCCCGACGTTGAGCGCCTTGATGATGGCGAACAGGCTCTTCTTCCGGTCCTCCTCGGTTCTCCCCGAGGCCCCCTCGTGCAGGACGGCCTCAACCGCCGCGACGTCTTCCTCGGTCGCCTCCGGGTTCTCCAGGAGGGCCTGGGAGATCTGCGGGGAGCGGGTGAGCAGGCGCCGGCTCGACGCGATCTCCTTCAGGAGGCTCCGGGGGCCGGCGCGGGCGATCTTGGCCAGCGCGGAGGCCGGTGTTGACGGGTGCAGCATGATGAGCCGCCAGATCTCCTCGTCCACCACCGGCTGGGAGACCACGTGCTCGAGGACGGCGGGGTCCACCTTCGGGTCGCGGACGAGGCTGAGGAGCTGCTCGCGGGACAGGCCTTCGAGGAACTCGCCGGAGAGGGGGAGGTCGGCCATCAGGTCTCCGGCGCCGCGAGGGCCCGCAGGGCCGCGGTGAGGGCCGGCAGCTCGTCGGGCGCCACGGTCCGGAGGTCCAGAAGGACGCGTTCGTCCTTGATCCGGGTGAGCACCGGGGGGTCGTGCCGCCGGAGCGCCGCCTCCAGGGCCTCGGCGGAGCGCGAGCGGGAGCGCAGGGCCAGGAGGAAGGTGGGGAGCGGTTCGGTGGGGGAGGCCCCGCCCCCGACCTCCGAGGAGCCCGGGAGCACCTCGGCGACGAGGTCTTCCCCCCCCTCCCGGACCGCCGCGGCTGCCGCCTCCGCCCGGGCCCGAACGGCGGCCGCGGGCAGGGTGATGCAGCGGAGCGTGGGGATCGCCTCGAGGGCCGGAGGGCCCTCCAGGTACAGCCGCAGCGTCGCCTCCAGGGCAGCGAGGGAGAGCTTGTCGATCCGGACCGCCCGGGCCAGCGGGTTCTTCCGGAGTTTCTCCACGAGGGCCCGCCGCCCGATTACCAATCCGGCCTGCGGACCCCCCAGCAGTTTGTCGCCGCTGAACGTGACCAGGTCCGGCCCCTGGCGGAGGACGGCCTGCACCGTCTCCTCCCGGGTGATGCCGTACGGGCCGAGGTCGGCCAGCGCACCGCTCCCCAGGTCCACCAACACCGGGACGTGGTGGCGCTTCCCCAGGGCGACGAGGTCCGCCAGGGAGGCCGCCGCCGTGAACCCGACGATGGCGAAGTTGCTCGGGTGGACCTTGAGGAGCAGGGCGGTCCGCTCGGAGAGGGCGGCCTCGTAATCGGTGAGGTGCGTCCGGTTGGTGGTGCCCACCTCCCGGAGCAGGCCGCCGGCCTTGCGCATCACGTCGGGGATCCGGAAGGAGCCGCCGATCTCGACCAGCTCGCCCCGGGAGACGACGACCTCCCTGCCCTCGGCCAGCGAGTTGATCGCCAGGAGGACGGCGGCGGCGTTGTTGTTGACGGCGAACGCGGCCTCCGCGCCCGTCAGGCGCAGGAGCAGCCCCTCCACGTGGACCTGCCGCGAGCCGCGCGCCCCGGCCTCGAGGTCGAACTCCAGGGTGGAGTAGGCCCGCCCGACCTCCCGCGCGGCCTCGAGCGCGGCCTCGGGGAGGCGGGCCCGGCCGATGTTCGTGTGCAGGATGACGCCGGTCGCGTTGATGACGCGCCGCAGGCTCGGCCGGGCGGCCGCCTCGGCTAACGCCGCCGCCGCGGCCCCCAGGTCCTCGGGCTGGGCGCCGCCGGCGAGGATTCGTCGGCGGGCGCGCTCCAGCGTCTCCCGGATGCCTTCCAGGATCGCCCAGCGGGGCAGGCGCGCGAGGAGGGCCTTGATGGCCGGCTCCTGGAGAAGCTCGTCCACCGACGGCAGTCGGCGGAGCAGCGCGCCGACCTCTGTGGGATCCTTCGAGGCCATCCGATGCCGTCCTCCCGGCGACGGGTCCTGCTTAGCACATTTCTCGGAGAATGTTCAACGGAAAGTTCCCGCCCTCGCGCGCGGAAGGCGCGCCGGGGGGGAAGTCGGGGCGGGGCGGCGATCGGGCTAGCGTGGCCCGGGGGGCGAGGCCCGGCGCGCCTGGTAGCAGGTCTTGCAGTAGACCGGCCGATCCAGGGTGGGCCGGAAGGGGACCGTCGTCCGCTGGCCGCACTGGGAGCAGGTCACCTCGTGCTCCTCCCGGGCGGAGTTGCCGGTCCCCGCCCGCTGGCGGGTCTTGCACGACTTGCACCGCTTCGGCTCGTTGGTGAACCCCTTCTGGGCGAAGAACTCCTGCTCCCCCGCGGTGAAGACGAACTGCTGGCCGCACTCGACGCAGGTCAGGGTCCTGTCCTGGAACGGCATCCCGTCCTCCTCGGCGCCGGCGCCGGGACGGCCGGCCCTACCCCGCGCGTGTCCTCCGGGCCCCGGCCGCGTCGCTCGCGGTCAGGCCGAAGCGGGGGAAGATGAGTTCCTGGACCCGGGCCACGCTTGCCCGGGCGTACCGCCAGGCCGCCGCGCGCTCGCCGGCATCCTCGAGCGGGGCGACCGGGTCGCTCAGGGTCTCCCGGCGGATGCCCCGCTGCTCGAGGGCGCGCCGGGCCGCGTCGGGCAGTCGGTCGGGAACCTCCCGGCCGGTCATGACGGCCCAGGCCGCGGTCCAGGCCCTGGGGACGTTGGCGAGGTCGTACCCCCCGCCCCCCAGCGCGACCCAGGGCAGGCCGCAGTCCCGGAGGATCTCCACGGCGCGCCGGAAGCCCTGGATGCTCAGCGCGAGGTGGGCGAGGGGGTCGGTTCGGTGCGTGTCGATTCCGAGCTGGGTGATGAGCAGGTCGGGGGCGTAGGCTTTCAGGAGCGGCGGGACCACGGCCTCGAGCGCCCAGAGGAAGATCTCGTCGTCGGTTCCGGGGGCGAGGGGGACGTTCGCGCTTAACCCCTCTCCCGCCCCCTTCCCGGTCTCCTCCGGGAACCCGGTCCCGGGGAAGAGGGTCTCGCCCGTCTCGTGGATCGAGATGGTCAGGACCCGGTCGGTGTCGTAGAACCCGAATTGCACGCCGTCCCCGTGGTGGGCGTCGATGTCCACGTAGGCGACGCGCCGGCCCCGGGAGAGGAGTTCCGCGATCAACACGGCAGCGTCGTTCACGTAGCAGAAGCCGGAGGCCCGGTCCGCGGCGGCGTGGTGCAGCCCCCCGGCGATGTTGAAGGCCACCCGGACCTCCCCCCGCTCCACCAGCCGGCCGGCGGCGAGCGTCGCTCCCGTGAGCAGGGCCATGTACTCGTAGAGGCCGGGGAAGATCGGGTTGTCCCCGCTCCCGAGGCCCCACCGGAACAAATCCCCGCCGGCCCGGCCGGCTGAGGCCTGCCTGAGCTCGGCCAGGTACTCGGGCCGGTGAAAGCGCTGGAGGTCCTCCTCGGGCGCGGTCTCGGCGGCCAGCACCCGGACGCCCGGACCCGTGAGGAGGTCGTAGGCTTCCGCCACCTCGACGGTCAGGGGCAACCGGCTGATCCGCATCGGGTGGGCGGCGCCGTAGTCGAACCGGGCGTACTGGTCGGAGACGAAGAAGGCGGTCTGGGCGGGCTGGCGCATGGTCTGGGTGCGGCCGGGCGCCGCGGGGTTACTCCTCGCCGGGACGCAGGTACTCCCCGCTCCTGCCGCCGCGCTTGGCCACCAGGCGGACGTTCCCGATCACCATCCCCTTGTCCACGGCCTTGCACATGTCGTAGATGGTCAGGGCGGCCACCGAGACGGCGGTGAGGGCCTCCATCTCGGCCCCCGTCTTCGCGGTGGTCTTCACCCGGGATTCGATCTCGATGCG
>JACPAU010000195.1 GCA_016180705.1 Candidatus Methylomirabilota bacterium | reverse complement strand
TCACGCGACGACTGGGTGCCGGGCCAAATGACGAGCAGCACGAGCGCCCTGGGAGCCGCCGCCCTCTGCCCGGGGCGAGCCGCTCCTCCGCCCGATACCCAGACAGGGCTGCGTCGCGGCTCACCCCGGCAGGCGGCGGCAGGAGGGCGGCCGGAGGCGAATCGGTCTGTCACGTCCGATTAGCGGCCGCATTCTAGCACTGGGAGCTCTACGTGGAAGATACAAGGCGACGTCAGTTGGCCCGGCACTAGGCGGGCGGGGCGAGGGTGAGGGCCAAGTGGAGGGTGCTGAGGACCCGCTCCGGCTTGCTGGTCTTGATCAACGTGAAGGCCGCCCCGACCTTGAAGGCCTTCTTCGTCAATTGGGGATCCTCGGAGGCCGTCAGGATGATGACGGGGATGCGGGCGGTCATCGCGTCCTTCTTCAGCGCCTCGCAGACCTCGAAACCGTCGATGCCGGGCATCATGACATCGAGGATGATGACGTTCGGCCTCTCCTTCTGGGCGGCGGCCAGGCCCGAGGCGCCGTCCTCGGCGGTGACGACCGCGTGCCCCCGCGCCCGGAGCAGGTCGGTCAGCATCGTCCGGACGAGTTTCTCGTCGTCAATGATCAGGATCTTGGCCTGGGCCATCCCCGCCTCCTCCGAGCCTGTCGTTGCCCTCTCCCGCCTCGCCTCACCCCAGATGCTCCGGGTTCAGGAGGATGAGATCCGGGGCCACGAACTTGCCGTCCTTCCGGATGACCTCCCCGTCGAAGGCCACCTCTCCCCCGCCCCATTCCGGGCGCTGGATCAGGACCAAGTCCCAGTGGATCGCCGAGCGGTTCCCGTTGTCCGCGATTTCGTACGCGTTCCCCAGCGCCAGGTGGAGCGACCCCGCGATCTTCTCGTCGAAGAGGATATCCCGCATCGGCTGGAGGATGTACGGGTTGAAGGCCAGGGAGAACTCCCCCAGGCACCGCGCGCCGGCATCGGCATCGAGCAGGGCGTTCAGCCGCTCCGGCTTGTCCGCCGTGGCCGCCACGACGCGCCCCTTCTCGAACGTCAGCCGGACCCCCGTGAAGGGCACCCCCTGGTAGATCGTGGGCGCGTTGAAGGTGATGACTCCCTCGACGGACTCCCGGACCGGCGCCGTGAAGCATTCCCCGTCCGGGAGGTTCCGGCGCCCGTAGCACGGGATAGCCGGGATGCCCCGGATGGAGAAGGCGAGGTCCGTCCCCGGCCCCGTGACGTGCACCCGGTCGGTCCGCTCCATCCGCGCCTTGAGCGCCTCCGCCGCCCCGAGCATCCGGCCGTAGTCCAGGGTGCAGACCCGGAAGAAGAAGTCGGTGAACGCCTCGGTGCTCATCTCGGCCTGCTGGGCCATCGCTGCCGTCGGGTAGCGGAGGACCACCCACCGGGTCCGGGAGATGCGCCAGTCAATGTGGACCGGCTTCCACCAGAGCCGCTGGTAGGCCTGGAGGCGCTCGGCCGGCACGTCGGAGAGTTCGGTGATGTTGTGGCTCCCCCGGATACCGACGTAGGCCTGGACCTGCTCCATCCGGAAGCGCTCCACCTCCCCCGCCAGCGCGATCGCCTCGTCCGGAGCGGAGCGGTACAGTTCGCGCAGGACCGCGTTCTGCTTCACGCTGACGACCGGCCGGGCGCCCGCCGCGACGACCACCCGGATGAGGGCCGCCGGGACAGCCTCCGGGACGTCGAAGACCTCGATGAGGACGGTCTCGCCGGCGGTGAGGCGGAGGGAGTGGTGGACGATGACCTCGGCCAGGCGATCCAGGCGCCCGTCCCCCATCCCGCTCCCTTGCCCCTCAGGGCTTCTGCAGGAACGCCAGGTAGCCGGCGACCGCCGCCTCCGCGACCCTGAGGGCGTCGTGACCGAGCCGCGGCAGGACCAGGACCTGCGCCCCGCGGAGATGCGGGCTCGAGGCCCAGGGCCCGGGGTAGAAGGTGTCGCTCCTGTCGGTGCTGGCGACGACCAGCGTGCGGACGCCGGCGGGCGCCTCCCCCAGCCCTTCCGGCCCATTCAGGTCCCGGAGGAACGGGGAGCCGGGGGCCAGCTCGTTGCAGGAGACCTGCCGCGCCCCCCAGCCGAGGCAGAGCGGCGTCCCGTGGTTCGGCCCCGCGATGGCGACGAAGGCCCCGACCTTGCCGGCCAGCGCCGGCTGCGCCTTGAGCGTCGCCCGAGTCAGCGTCACCCCGAGCGAGTGCGCCACCACGTCCACCCGGGACGCCCCCGTGTACGCCAGGACCGCCCGGAGGAACACCGCCAGGTCCGGAACGTTCCGCGCGTTGTCGGTCCGGCAGGCGGTGAACGCGGTCCCGCCCTTCCCGTTATAGGACAGCGCCCACATGTCCTGTCCGCGGTAGCCGGCGGCCAGGAAACGGGCACGGACGCTCAGCCCCGGCTCGTCCCAGTCGGGAAGCCCGAAGGGAAGTCGGCGGGCGCCTCGACCGGCCGGCAATGCCCGCCTGCGTGCTCCGCCTCCGCGGCGGCCGCCATCAGGAGGACCAAAGCCAGCGCCAGGCCCACTTGCCGCCCGATAATAGGCAACGTATGAAGGAAAGTAAACAGGCTTCTCAATCCCGCGTAGAATCTGCGACTTGGGCCTTCAGTTGCACCTTGGCTACAGGGTACCGCATCGGGCGGGGCCTGGGGGATCCACCAGCAAGAGTGCTTCGGGAGATTGTTTCCGTCGGCCGACCCTCCCTGCTGCCGGACGTAGAGGAGAGAGACGGCCCGGCTGAGGAGGGTCGAGGCGAAGGTGTGCATGCGCTTTCTGGCAGGCAGGGCAGCCAGATACCACGGCTCAGGTCCGGTGCCGGCCCGGTCGGGGCGCTCCACATACTTCAGCAGATTTGGGTCCGGCGGTCGAAGGGTAAAGCCAGAGACCTCGAGGAGGGCCTTCCAGCTGGCCGCGTCCAGGAAGCATTCCTGGCGCTGAGCGGCCGGGCAGGTAAGCTGTCCCCCCGCCTGGGTCAGCCAGCCGCGAACCACCTCTCGAGCCTCGGCCACCGGGTGCTGCTCCCGCAACACCGCAACCATGGCCGCCGCCACCCGCCGGACATTGAAGAGGAATTCGGCAGTCGTCTCAGGCAGGACATTCTCGAGGCAGTAGTTCCATTCCACGAGAACGAAGCGCATGGGAGCCAGCGCTCGGAGGTTCCGGAGGGCCGCCCACTTCGCTTCACCCGGGACTTCGTGGAGAGCGATGGAGGCATTGGCCGCATCGAGCGGCCCGTCCGAGGTGATCGCCCGCAGGGTCGCGCCGTCCAGAGCCTCGATCCGGCCTTGAACGGGCCGGTAGGAAACAGCGACCCGGCCTGCCAGCTCTTGCGCGCGCGCGAGGATGTTGCGGCCAGCCGTCTCAAGGAACTGCTGGACGAAGTCTAGGCCAACGACCTCAAGGCGTCGGAGGCGGTGCGGTTCCCGCTGCAAAAGGCCGAGGAGCTCGACCATCTGGGCGCCGCTCCCCACCCCCACATCCAGGACGCGGGCCTGCTCGCGGTCCTGAATTTCCTCGAAAATCGCCCCGACAGCGAGCTGATACGGATTCTTCAGGAAGGGGGTGCTCGCCAGCTTCCGGATGTTCGCCAGGCGGACCTCCTCCGTGATCCCCGGGATCGGCTTGCCCGCGAGATCCATGTGGAGCAGATCGACCATTGGATCTCCAGGGTCGATCCGCCGCAGATGACCGAGGGTCCTCTTCGCCGACGCGACATCACCAGCCTGGCGCTGGACAGCGAAGAGATAATAGTGGCAGAGGGGCTGCTCGCGATATTGACTCGCGAGCGCCGTCAGGAGACGTTCCGCCTCTCCCAGGGAGCCGGCGAATGCTCGGGTGAGTGCGTCGGCCAGGCCTTCGAGCCCCTCGCGGGGAGGTTCGGTGTGGTAGATTGTCTGACGTTCGAGTTCGGAGAGAATCGCCTCCCTTGTCGTGGGACGATAAGCGGTCTCTCTCACCAGTCGCTCAAAGGCTTCGCGGTTCATCAAGTGTCGTCACTCTCCCTTCGTTCGTTTGCCATCTGCTGTCCCAGCACACACCCTGAGTGCCCAGGAGGGCCCGCGGACAGAAATGCCCGCGCAGACGGGCGGCATTGTCACCACGCCGACCGCTTGCGAGCCTTCACGCGGCCGCGGCCCGGCGGGCGGCCTCCAGCGCGGGCCCGTAGTCGGGCTCGCGCATCTGGTCGGCCACGTACTGGGCGTACGCGATGCGATCGTGCCGATCAATCACAAAGACGGCCCGCTGGAGCAGGCGCCACTCCTTGATGAGGACCCCGTAGTCCCGCCCGAACTGCTCGCTGCGGTGAGTGGACAGCATCGGGTGCTTGACGTCCTCGGTCACCTGCCAGCGCTCCTGCGCAAAGGGCAGGTCCATGCTGACGGTGTAGACCTCGATCCCGGGGGGGAGCCCCGCGCGCGACTCCTCCCAGCGCCGGGTCTCGACATGACAGACCGGCGTGAACAGCGAGTTGACCGTGTGCACCAGGCGCACCTTGCCGGCCGACTCCGCCAGGCGCACGGGCTTCACTGCCGAGCCATCGAAGTGGTCCAAGGTAAACTCGGGCGCCCGATCACCGGGCCGCAGCTGGCGGCCAATCACCGTAAGTTGTTCGCCAAGTTCGAATGCCTCCCCGGTCCGCTCCTCTATCCACTCCCCCGTACCCATGGGTCTCCCTCCTCGCGATGCGGCTTGGTCCAGAAGACAAGCGTCGCGTCACACCGCTGTCGTACTCCCTGAAAAGCAAAGCGCCCTCCGGGCCGTGCTTCGCCCGGAAGGCGTCTGGATTGTCCGTGCGCCAACGATTGTGCCAGAGGTGGGCGGGGGCTATGGGCGAGCCCCGGTAGCATTCCCGAACCTCTGTGGAGGGGTAGAGGATGGCCACTCCTGGCGGGGTGTCAAGGGGATGCAATGCTCTGCGGCCCGACAAGCCGCCAAGGAACAAACAGGCTTCCGAGGCCGGGCCGGCCCGCCGGGGGCCTGGCGCCTAGCCGGCGAACCAGTCGGTGAGTCGGCCCCACGAGGGTTGAGGGACCTGCTCCCCCCGGGCGAGGAGCGTCGCGAAGAGGTCGGGCGGGACGCTGCACGCGGCGGTGATGGCCTTGCGCCCCGCCAGGACGTTCCGGTTGGTGATGGACTCGAAGAGCCAGCCCTGGGTGCCGCCGTCGTAGAGGCCGCCCTGGTGCGGGCAGAGGACGGCGACCGGCTCCTCCCGCTCGCCCAGGACGGTGCCGGCGAGGGTGTCGTACACCCGCCGCTCCTCTCCGGCGTCGTAGAGGCGGCCGCCGGCGCTGGCGAGCGCCAGCACCGCCTCCTCCCGCCGGGCCACAAGCGTGGAAGTCAGCGTCTCGTAGATCTCGCCCCCGGCCCCGGCGTCGTACAGGCGCCCCTCGTGGGAGCAGAGGGCGAGGATCCAGTCCTCCCGGACCGCCACAGACTCCTCCGCCAGGGTGTCGTACACCCGGCAGTAGTCGCCCGCGTCGTACAGGCGCCCCTCCTGGGAGCAGAGCGCCTGGATGGCGTCCTCCCGCTTCCCCACCTCGGCCCCGCCGACGGTGTCGAAGATCCGGTTCGTGGAGCCGGCGTCGTAGAGACGTCCCTCGTGGGAGCAGAGGGCGAGGATCCAGTGGTCCCGCTCCGCCACCCTCTCCCCGCTGAGCGTGTCCACCACCCGCATCGTGCGCCCGGCGTCGTACAGGCGCCCCTCGTGGACACACAGGGCGTGGACCAGATTGGTCCGCTCCCCGAGTTGCACGATGGTGCCCTCGTGGAGGGCGTAGATCCTCCCCCCGAGGGCGATCACCAGTCCGGTGAGGGTCTCCTGTTCCGCCACCTCGCGACTCCCGCCCCATCATAGGGGAGGGCCCGGGGGGTGTAAAGCCACCCCTTGCGCGCGGAAGCGGCCCCGGGTATGCTCCGGGACGTTTGGCCCGCGGGGAGGGGGCACCCGGTGCAGACAGAGCCGGTCACGGCCATCGGCGGGCGCGCCGTCCTGGGCGAAGGGGTGGTGCGGCTGAGCCTCGAGCCCGGGGAGACCCTCCCCACCGACCGGGTCGGGGACACCGGCCTCTTCCACCGCTGCGACGCGCAGGTGGTCAGCCCCATAGACTTCACCCGTGAGGGGGAGTTCGGCATCTGCCGCTTCTGCCGGACCCGCTTCCGCCTCGGCGAAGCGGCCTCGGCGGCCCCCCCCGGCCGGACCCGAACCGGGGCCTGAGGCTCATGCCCTTCCAGCTCCTCGGCACGTCCGCCGCCGCCCTGTCCGCCCAGCGGGACAACACCAGCCTCCTCTTCTACACGGCAAGCGAAGCGGTCCTGGTGGACTGCGCCGGGAGTCCGCTTCACAAGATCCTCCGCGCCGGCGTGGACGGCAACCGCCTGCGCTGGGTCATCATCACCCACGCCCACGTGGACCACGTCTACGGCCTGCCGTCGCTCATCCACACCCTCTGGCTCACGGGGCGGACGGCGCCGCTCACCCTCTACGCCCTCCCGGAGCCCGCCGCGCTCATCCGGCGCTTTACCGAGCTGTTCCCGATCCAGGGCAAGGGGGCCTTCCCGCTCGACCTCGTCGAGATCGAGCCCCGGCCGGAGGCGCCGGTCCTCGAGGGGAGGACCCTGCGCGTGGAGGCCTCCCCGGGCCAGCACAGCATCCCGACCGCCGCGGTGCGGGTGACCTTCAACGCGTCGAAGGAGCGCGGGGTCGTGGCGTACAGCAGCGACACCAGCCCCTGCCAGGCCGTCGTCCGGCTCGCGAAGGGGGCCGACATCCTCGTGCACGAGGCGACCTACGGCGGGAAGATCGAGGAGGAGAAGCGCTTCGGTCACAGCACGGCGAGCGAGGCCGGAAAGGTGGCGCGGGACGCCAAGGTCCGCCGCCTGCTCCTGACCCACCTCGACCCCTGGAGCAAGCACCGCCCGGAGGACCTGCGGGCCGAGGCGGCCAAGGCCTTTGGCGGGCCCGTCGAAATCGCGAAGGAATTCGCCCCCTACTCCCCCGCCGGCGCCGCGTAGACCTGGAGTTTGCTCGCCGGGAGCCGGAGGGTGACCGGGCCCGGTTCCATCGGCTCCGGCGCGTCCACCATCACCGTCTCCCCCTCCACCTTCACGTAGTGGCGGTACACCGC
>JACPAU010000194.1 GCA_016180705.1 Candidatus Methylomirabilota bacterium | reverse complement strand
CCGCGCTGGAGCCAGGCGACCGAGCGGCGCATCGGCGAGTTCTTCCGGCGCAAGACGCTGATGTTCAACGGCTACGCGGACCAGGTCGCCTCGCTGTACACGGGGATGGACCTGCGCAAGCACTACTAGCCCGTGTCCCGGCGCGCCCGGATTGCGTTGAAGGCTTTCGTCTGGGCCGCCTGTCTCACCCCCCTGGCCCTCCTCCTCTCCCGGGCGGTGACGGGGGACCTCGGCGCCAATCCCATCGAGACCCTCACCCGGACCCTCGGGGTCTGGACCCTCCGGCTCCTCCTCGCCTCCATCGCCATGACCCCCCTGCGCCTCCTGTTCGGGGTCGCCTGGCCGGTGACCTTGCGGCGCCTGCTCGGGCTCTTCGCGTTCTTTTACGCCTGCCTCCACTTCAGCATCTGGATCGTCCTGGACCACTTCTTCGCCTGGGAGGAGATGCTCGCCGACGTCCTGAAGCGCCCCTACATCACGGTCGGGGTCCTTGCCCTGACCCTGCTGGTCCCCCTGGCGGCCACTTCCACGGCCGCGATGATCAAACGCCTCGGAGCGGCCAACTGGAAGCGGCTGCACCGGCTGGTCTACGTCGTGGGCATCCTGGGCGTCCTGCACTTCCTGTGGCTGGCCAAGGTCGGCAGGAACGACCCCTATCTCTATTTGGGGGTTCTTACCCTACTCCTGGGCATTCGCCTCTGGAACTGGCTGCGCCGCCTGGCGAGGGAGGGGGGTCGGGGGGCGCCCCGGAGGCGGCTCGAGCCTTCCGAGCGGCACGCCGTCTCCCCTCGCCAATCCCCTCCATCCGCTGCGCCTTCCCGAGATCCCTCCCGCGTCTGACATCCTCCCCGCGGCGAGTCCCCGTCCGCAGATTTTTTCAAAGTGAGACACATTTGACACAAGGGACATCCGGGTCTATATTCCCTGCGGCCTTCTCTGTCCCGTACGCCGCTAGGTAATTTCGGGATATGAAATAGCGGTGTGAGCGATTTCCAGCAACCTCGGGGCTCATCGCCAGGGGGGCGCGCATGAAACCGCAGCGGTACCAAATGTACATCGAGGGAGAGTGGGTAGACGCTGACGGGGGCCGGAGCTTCGCGGTGCGGGACCCGGCCACGGGAGAGCACGTGGCCGACGTCGCCGATGGGCGCGCCGGCGAGACCCGCCGGGCCATCGAGGCGGCCCGGCGAGCGTTCCCGGGATGGGCGGCGACCCCCGCCAAGCAGCGGGGCGAGGGCCTCCGCAAGATCCAGAGCCTCCTGCAGGAGCGCCTGGACGAGATCGCGAGGCTGGTGGTCCTGGAGAACGGCAAGCCGTTCGCCGAGGCGAAGGGGGAGGTGGGTTTCTCGCTGGGCTACTTCGGCTGGTTTGCCGAAGAGGCGCGGCGGGCCTACGGGGAACTCGTGCCCTCGCCCTTCCCTACCAAGCGACTCTGGGTCATTGGCCAGCCAATAGGGGTGGTGGCGGCCATCACGCCCTGGAACTTCCCCGCCAACATGATCACCCGCAAGATCGCCCCCGCCATGGCCGCAGGCTGCACCGTGGTCCTGAAGCCGGCTTCGGCGACGCCGATGACGGCCCTGGCCATCGCCCGGGCGTGCCACGACGCCGGCCTGCCGCCCGGGGTGCTCAACGTGGTCACCGGGGCGAAGTCTGCGCCCATCGCCGAGGAATTGCTTACCCACCCCCTGGTCAGGAAGATCGGCTTCACGGGCTCGACCGAGGTGGGGAAGGTCCTCATGGAGAAGGCGGCGAAGCAGATCAAGCGCATCTCCTTCGAACTGGGGGGCAACGCCCCCTTCATCGTCTTCGAGGACGCGGACCTCTCGGCGGCCGTCGAGGGGGCCGTGGCCATCAAGTACCTCCGCGTCGGGGGGCAGTCCTGCATCTGCGCGAACCGCCTCTACGTCCAGGAGAGCATCGCGGGTCGCTTCATCCCCGCCTTCGTCGAGAAGGTGAAGGCGCTCAAAGTGGGGCCGGGCTTCGAGCCCGGGATGCAGGTGGGGCCCCTGATCAACGAGGAGACCCGGAAGAAGGTCCACCGCCTGGTGGAGGACGCGATGGGGCGGGGGGCCACCGTGCTGGCGGGGGGCGCGCCCCTGACCGAAGGGCCCCTCGCGAAGGGGTACTTCTACGCGCCGACGGTCCTTACCAGAGTGGAGGATCACTGGCCGGTCTGTCAGGAGGAGATCTTCGGTCCCGTGGCGCCGATCCTCACCTTCAGGACCGAGAAGGAGGTCATCGAGCGGGCCAACGACACCGTGTTCGGCCTGGCCGCCTACCTCTATACCCGGGACCTGGGCCGCGTCGTCCGGGTCGGCGAGGCCCTCGAGTACGGCCTGGTCGGGGTGAACGACGCTGCCGGCTACACCCACGAGATCCCCTTCGGGGGGTTCAAGGAGAGCGGGCTCGGCCGGGAGGGGGGGCAGGAGGGGCTCCGGGAGTACATGGAGGTCAAGTCCATCGTGGTCAACCTCCCCGGCTGACCGAGAGCCGAACGCGTCGGAGGATGCCAGGGGGCCGGGCGGCTGTCGCCCGGCCCTCGTGCTTCCCGCCTTTCCCCTTGCCCCGCCCCGTCGGTCGGGGTAGGCTGGCCGCCAACCGGGGAGAGGCGATGGGACGGTGGACGCAGGTCCGGGACGTGATCCAGGCGACCCCCGGGGGGCTCAAGCAGCGCCTGCGCACCTGGTTCTTCACAGGCCTCGTCCTGGTCCTGCCGGCGGTCCTCACGCTCTATATCCTGTGGCTCTTCGTCCGGCTGGTCGTCGGCCCGCTGGCGCCGCTGCTCACCCACTACGTGAGCCCGATCGTCGGCCCAGCGCTCGCCCCCGTCCTCGCCACCGTCCTGAGCATCCTCCTCACCATCCTGGGCGTGACGGCCGTCGGGATGATGGCCGCCCTGTTCGGCCGCCGCCTCTTCCTGCGCCTCGAGGGGGTCTTCTCGCGCCTCCCCGTCGTCCGCGCCATCTACGGCCCCGTCCGCCAACTCCTCGATCTGTTCCTGCGGGGCGAGAAGCGCACCCAGGCCGTCGCCCTCGCGCGCTACCCCCGGGCCGACACCTACGCGGTCGTCTTCCTCACGGACCGGCGCCCCTGGCGCCTGACGGGGCCGACGGGCGAGGAGGAACTGGTCGGCGCATTCCTGCCCACGACGCCGAACCCCACCTCGGGGTTCTTCGTGCTGATCCCCCGGCGCGACCTCATCCCCCTGGATCTCTCCGTGGATGAGGCCATCAAGATCGTCGTGTCGGGAGGGGTCCTGGCTCCGGCGGGCCGGATCCTCCGGTCGCCCGGAGGGATGCCAACGGCCGGTCCGGCAGCGGAGCCCGGGGCTGGGTCCGGGGGTCCGGGAAGGCCGGTCGAATCTGGACAGGCGGGGGAGGACGGATGATCACCAAGGGACAACGCATCTTCACCATCCGGGGCATCCCCATCGAGATCAACTACTCCTGGTTCCTGATCGTTGCGCTGGTCGCGTGGAGCCTGGCCAGCCACTACTTCCCGGGGCAGGTACCGGGGCTTGCCCCGAGGACCTACTGGGGACTCGGGATCGTCTCAGCCCTGGCCCTCTTCGGCTCCGTGCTCCTGCACGAACTGGGGCACTCCGTGGTGGCGCAGCGGAACGGGATCGCCATCCGGGGCATCACCCTGCACATCTTCGGCGGGATCGCCAAGCTGTCCCGGGAGGCGGACTCGCCCGGGGTGGAGTTCCGAATCGCGGTGGCGGGGCCGGCCGTCTCCTTTGCGCTGGCCCTGGGGTGCCTCCTCCTCCTGCGCCTTCCGGGCTGGCCGGAGCCGGCCGCGGCGCTCCTGGGCTACCTGCGGTTCGTGAATTTCGCAGTGGCGATCTTCAACCTGGTCCCCGGCTTCCCCCTGGACGGGGGCCGGATTCTGCGGGCCCTCCTCTGGTGGTGGAGGGGGGACCTGCAGCAGGCGACGCGGGTCACGGGGGCGATCGGGGGCGGCTTCGCCTTCAGCCTCATGTTCCTCGGGGTGGTGAGCTTCGCCCTGGGCAACGCCGTTCAGGGAATCTACTTCCTGTTCATCGGGATCTTCCTCAAGCAGGCGGCGGACGCGAGCGTCCAGCAGGTGGCGTGGCGGCAGGCCCTCCAGGGGATCACGGTCGGGGACGTGATGGCCCGGGAGGTCGTGACCGTGGACCCGGACCTCACGCTGGCGCGCCTGGCGGACGATCTCTTCTGGCGCCACCACTTCGCCTCTTTCCCGGTCACGGAAGGAGGACGGGTCGTGGCCCTGAAGGTCCTGCGCGACCATCCCCGGGCGCGCTGGGGGGAGGTCCGGGTGCGGGAGGTGATGCTCCCGTTCGGCCCCGACCTGCAAGCGGGCCCACGGGAGGCGGCGCTGGACGCCTTCGCCCGGCTGTCCCAGAACCCGCTGGGCCGGATGGCGGTGGTGGAGAACGGGGAGCGGCTGGTCGGCTACCTCAGCGTGAAGGACATGCTGCACATCCTGGCGCTCCGGTCCTGAGCGGGCCCGCCGTTGCGCGGTGGGGTGCAGAATCCCGTTGGGGGCCGTAGGCTGGCAGGGTCGGGAGACCTCGGGACAAGGGATTAAGGCCTGGGCCACCACATAATCAGGGCCACCCCGGCCAGGCAGAGACCGGCTCCCAACAGGTCGAACCGATCCGGGCGGGTCCCGTCCAGGAACCAACCCCACAAGAGGGACAGCACCACGAAGATCCCGCCGTAGGCGGCGTAAACCCGGCCGAAGTGGGCCGGCTGGAAGGTTGGGATGACCCCGTAGAGGAAAAGAACCGCGCCGCCGGCTATCCCCCAGCTGATTCCTCGCATTCCCCGGAGCCACTGCCAGACCAGGTATCCCCCACCGATCTCACACAAACCGGCCAATAGAAATAGAATAACTGAATGAGCGACCTGACTTATAGGCATTTTCACCCCCAAAATTCTCAGCAATGGTGAAGATACCTCAGATTTAAACCATGTAGCTAATGTCATCGGAACTGCTCGGATAAGTGTAGCGTATCTCTTTCAACTGGTCCGCCGTAAGCCCCAAACGGATCGCCATCGCAAAGAGATTGATTGTCTCCTCGGCATGCGGGCCCAACAGGTGAGCCCCCACGATACGGTTGCTGCCTTCTTCGACCAGAACCTTGTACCCGGAGTACTTCATGCCGACCCGGCGCGATGAGTACCAGCCCGACGTGTCTCCATGGTTGACCGTCATTCTTAGTCCTCGTACTGTAGCCGCGGCTTCTTGCAAGCCGACCGAGGCCAAGGGCGGTACCGTGAAAACCACTGATGGGATTCCCGCGTAGTTTGGTTTGTGGTGATTCCCG
>JACPAU010000193.1 GCA_016180705.1 Candidatus Methylomirabilota bacterium | reverse complement strand
CCTGCGCTACGATACAGGAGAGATAGATGACCCCCCCGGTCACGTGCATGCCGTGGAAGCCGGTCAGGATGAAGAAGGTCGTCCCGAAGAGGTGCCGCGTGAAGGTGAGACCCTTCGGCGGCAAAACCTCCGTGATCAGGTGCGTCCACTCGTACGCCTGCAGCCCCAGGAAGATCACCCCGCCCAGGATCGTCAAGAGGAGGAAGTTCCGCAGCCCCCGTAAGTCCCCCCTCTTGACGGCGGCCAGCGCCTTCACCATCGTGACGCTGCTGCAGATGAGCAGGAACGTCATGAAGGCCGTGAGGCCCACCCCCAGGACCTCCGAGGGGACCGGCCAGTCCGCGCTGCCGATGCGCAGCGCCCCGTAGCCGGCGAGGAGCCCCCCGAAGGACATGGCGTCTCCGGCGAGGAAGATCCACATCCCGAGCTTCCCCCAGCTCTCGGGGGTGAGCGGGGACTCCGCCGGCTCCACACCCGGATGCGCCACCGCGACCTGGCTCACTCTCCGCCCCCTTGCTCCATCCAGGCGAGGCCCCGGGCCGAGGTCCCTCTCGCCGGACGACGCCCGCGCCGGTACGCGTACCAGAGCCACCCCCCGATGGAGGCGGCCACGGCGAAGGGCATCGCCATGAGGAAAAGCACGCCCCAGTAAAAGCCCCGGGCAATCGCGTCCTGCTCCGGAGACCCGCCGCCCGCCCCGCAGACCGCGCACGCCTCGACGACCGCCGGGAGGAGCCATCCCCCGGCCGCGCCCAGCCAGGCGGCAAGGATCGTCCGCGTCCGCATGCCAAGCCGCCTCCCGGCCCCCACCCACCCCCTCAGGTCAAATAGACGAGCCCGAAGAGGACGGGCCAGAGGCCCACGACGAAGTACCAGTACATCCCGCACAGTTCGACGGCCACGTGCCGCGCCGCCGAGAAGCGGGCCCGCGCCGCGCCGATGAGCACGATCAGGAGCCAGCAGACCGCGCCCAGCACGTGCAGGCCGTGGGTCCCGATCAGCGTGTAGAAGGTGGACCCGTAGGTGCCGGCGGAGAGCGTGAGCCCGAAGCGGACCAGCCGCATCCATTCGGCCCCCTGCACCGCCAGGAAGGTCGTCCCCAGCAGCGCCGTCACCAGGAGCCCGCGGGCGAGGGCGCGCCGGTCGTTCCGCCGGATGGCGCGCAGGCCGCGCGCCATCGTGTAGCCGCTGGCGAGCAGGATGGCCGTGTTCACCCCCGTCACCAGGAGGGGCAGGCGCGGCTGCCCGGGCGGCGGCCAGACCGGGCTCCCGAACCGGAAGACCAGGAACGCGCCGATCAGACCGGTGAAGAACATGGCCTCCGCGGCCAGGAACACCAGCATCCCGAGCCGCGCGTTGCTGACCACCGGCCCGGCGGGAGGCCGGGGCTCCGGGTCGGGCCGGCGCGGCCGGTCGTCCATATCGGGCGGGAGCGGCGGCGGACCTGCCGAAAGCCCCTCCGGCAGGTCCAGGACCGGGCCTGCAGTCCGTCCTCTCGCCATTCCCTTCCCTCGCGGCTAGCAGCCCGCGCGACCCTAGTGCCGGATCAGGACGAAGAGCACCGACCCCGCGTACAGGGCCAGCAGGACTGCGAGCAGCATGACCCCCAAGCGGCGGTTCCGGTGGCCCACCTCGACCTCCCGCGGGCGCGCCGGCATCGCTAGAATCCGACCTTGTCGTACGCCATCACCGCCAGGAGCGCCGGCAGGTACATCAGCGAGGCGCACAGGAGGCGCCGCGCCGCCGCGTCCGACCGAGCGACTGCCAGCGCGACCCCGCACGCCAGGAAGGCGACCCCGAAGACGAGGGCCGCGACGAAGTACACGCCGCCCGTGAGCCCGGCCAGCGTCGGCAGGAGACTCACCGCCAGCAGGGCGAACGAGTGGGCCACGACCTGGCGCCCCGTGCTCCGCCCGTCCGGCTCCAGGACCGGCAGGAGCCGGAATCCGCCCCGGGCGAAGTCCTCGCGGTACAGGTGGGCGATCGCCAGCGCGTGCGGGATCTGCCACAAAAACAGGATCGCGAAGAGGAGCCACGCGCCGAGCCCCAGCTCTCCCCGGGCTGCCGTCCAGCCGATGACCGGAGGGAGCGCGCCGGGCACTGCTCCCACGACGCTGCAGAGCGCCGTCCGCCGCTTCAGCGGCGTGTAGAGAAAGAGGTAGGTGCTCACCACGACGGCTGCCACCAGGCCGCTGAGAGGGCTCACCGCCAGCGTGAGGAGGAGCAGCCCGGCCGAGGCGACGACGGCCCCGAAGGCCAGCCCTTCGACGGGGGTCAGGCGTCCATCCGGAAGCGGCCGGAGCCGGGTCCGCTCCATCCGGGCGTCCGCCTCGCGCTCGATGAACTGGTTCAGGGCCAGCGTCCCCCCCGCCGCGAGGGCCGTTCCGAGGAGCGTCGCCAGCAGACGGCCGTAGTCCGGGCCGCTCCAGGAACCCAGGTAGAAGCCGACGAGGGTGGTGATCAGGATCATCAGGACCATCCGGGGCTTCGCCAGCGCCACGAAGTCCGCCGCGCGCCGGCGCGCCTGGCTACGGCCCACCTCCCAGGTTTCCGTCCGGACCGTCATGCCGCGACCCGCCTGTGCACGAAGGAGCGGCCGGCCACGGCGTCCGCCCCGGCCGAGAGGCGGAAGGCCCGCAGGGTCAGGGTGAGGACGGCGGCCAGGAGCGCTGCGCCGGTCGCCACATGCGCCGTCGTCACGAGCACCCCCCGGTGCGTCCAGATAATGAGGGCCCCCAGGAGGATCTGGGCCAGGGTGAGCGCGGCCGCCGCGAGCGCGGGCCAGATGAGCCACGCCTCCCGCCGGTGTCGGATGAGAACCCAGCCCAGCATCCCCCCGACCCCGGCCGCCACCACCACCGCGCCGACCCGGTGCAGGAAGTGGATCCGCACCGGCTCCGCATCGAGCGGGGGGACGAGCCGGCCGAAGGCCAGCGGGAAATCGGGGATGGCCAGCCCGGCCCCGGTGTGCCGCATGAGGGCGCCCAGGAAAAGTTGCCCGAGGACGGCGGCCACCGTCGCCACGCCGAGCGCCGGCAGGCCCGGCCCTGGCCTCCCGGCCGCCGGCGCGCGGTCGGCCGCCCACCCAGGGCCGGTGACCACGGCCAGCGTCACCGTGAGGCCGAAGAACGCCTGAGCCAGCAGGGCGTGCGCCACCGACACCGCCGTCGGGAGCAGGTAGAGGACCGTGAGGCCGCCTAGGAGGCCCTGCAGCAGGATGGCCAGCAGAGCGGCGACCCCCAACCCCCGCACCCAGGCGCGAGGCTCGCGGGCCCAGAGCCAGCCCGCCAGCACGATCGTCAGCAGCCCGACGGCCGCGGCGGCCAGACGGTGGCCGTGCTCGTAGAGGACCCCGCCCACCATGGGGGGGAAGAGACGCCCGAATGCGAGGGGCCAGTCCGGCACCGCCAGCCCCGAGCCGGTGCTGGTCACCAGGCCGCCGACGAAGATCAGCGCGAGCGTCCCCCCCGCGGTCAGGACGGCGAAGCCGTGCAGCCCCAGGAGCGCGGGACCGCAGCCGGGGGCAGGGAGATCCGCCATCTCCGCGCCCCTAATGACCGCGCCCGACGGCGGGCACCCCGGCCAGCCGCCGATCCTGCGGCAGCCAGTCCTCCGGGACCTCGGGGGAGGAGTACTCGTAGGGGCCGCGGTGCACGGTCGGGAGCGTCGCCCCCCAGTTCCCGTGCGGCGGGGGGGACGGGGCGGTCCACTCGAGCGTGTTGGCGTGCCAGGGGTTGCGGTCGGCCTTCTTCCCCGCAAACAGGCTCCAGATGAAGTTCACGGCGAAGATGATCTGCGCAAAACCGAGGAGGATCGCGCTCACGGTGATGAAGACGTTCCAGTGCTGGAGCGGCTGGAGGAACTCGTACTGCGTCGGGTTGTAGATCCGCCGCATCATCCCCCCCACGCCGAGGATGTGCATGGGGAAGAACGTCCCGTTGAAGAAGAGAAAGGTCAAATAGAAGTGAATCCTCCCCAGCGTCTCATTCATCGTGCGGCCGAACAGCTTCGGGAACCAGTAGGTGATGGCTGCGAAGGCGCCGAAGATCGAGCCCCCGAAGACCACGTAATGGATGTGGGCCACGATGAAGTAGGTGTCGTGGATGAAGATGTCCACCGGGGTCGAGGCCATGAAAATCCCGCTCAGGCCCCCGATGACGAACATGGAGACGAAGGCCAGGGCGTTCAGCATCGGCGTCGTGAACCGGATGGAGCCGCCCCAGAGGGTCCCCAGCCAGTTGAAGGTCTTGATGGCCGAGGGGACCGCGATCACCATGGTCGAGATCATGAAGCTCGTCCCGAGGACCGGGCTCATCCCGCTCTGGAACATGTGGTGGCCCCACACGATCCACGACAG
>JACPAU010000192.1 GCA_016180705.1 Candidatus Methylomirabilota bacterium | reverse complement strand
ATGGCGGAGGGCCTGGAGGCGGTGGCCGGCCTCCCGGATCCGGTCGGGGAGATCACCGGCATGCGGCGCCGGCCGAACGGCCTGCTGGTCGGGCGGATGCGGGTCCCCCTCGGGGTCATCGCCGTCATCTACGAGTCCCGCCCGAACGTGACCGCCGACGTGGCCGGGCTGTGCCTGAAGGCGGGCAACGCCGTCGTCCTCCGGGGCGGGTCGGAGGCGCTCGAGACCAACGGCGCCCTGGCCGCCCTCCTCACGGAGGCGGCCGTCGCGGCCGGGGTCCCGAAGGGGGCTCTGGGCTTCATCGCCTCGCCGGACCGGGCCGCGGTGGCCGAGCTCGCCCGGCTCGACCGGTACATCGACTGCCTCATCCCCCGGGGCGGGGAGGACCTGATCCGGGCCGTGAAGGCGCAGGCGACGGTGCCGGTCCTCGCGCACGAGAAGGGGCTCTGCCACACCTACGTGGACGCGGCGGCGGACCTCGGCATGGCGGCGGAGGTGGCCTTCAACGCGAAGGTCGAGCGGCCGGGTGTCTGCAACGCCATGGAGACCCTCCTGGTCCACGAGGCGGTGGCGCCGGCCTTCCTCCCGCCGTTCGTCGCGCGCCTGCGGGCGGCGGGGGTCGAGGTGCGGGGATGCCCCCGCACGGCGGCCCTGGTGCCGGCCGTGGCCCCGGCCACCGAGGCCGACTGGGACACCGAGTACCTGGACCTGATCCTGGCGGTGCGCGTGGTGGCCTCCTACGAGGAAGCGGTGGCCCACATCCGGCGGCACGGCACCGGCCTGGCGGAGGCGGTCGTGACCGCCGATTACGCCACGGCCCTGCGCTTCCTGCGGGACGTGGATGCCGGGGCGGTTTTCGTGAACGCCTCCACCCGCTTCACCGACGGGGGGGAGCTCGGGCTCGGGGCCGAGATGGGGGTCAGCACCCAGAAGCTCCACGCCCGGGGGCCGGTGGGGCTCACGGAACTCACCTGCACCAAGTTCATCGTGTTGGGGGAGGGGCAGGTCCGCCGGTCGGCGAGGTATCCACCTCGGGCACCTGCGCGCGGCGGAGGAAATCTACCTGGCCTTCGGCCTGGACCGGATCATCTTCGTCCCGGCGGCGCGCCCGCCCCACAAGGACGCCGGGGACGTGGCGGCCCCCATCCACCGGTACGAGATGGTCTCCCTGGCCACGATCTTCACCCCCTATTTCACCGTCTCCCCGATCGAGCTGAACCGGCCCGGCACCTCCTACTCGGTGGACACGGTCCGGGAGCTCCTCCGGCTCTACGGGAAGGAGGCCCAGCTCTACTTCATCATGGGGGTGGACGCCTTTCTGGAGTTGAGCGGCTGGAAGGAGGCCCAGGAGCTGCTGCACCTGGCCCAGGTCATCGTCACCGCCCGGCCGGGGTGGCGCCTGGACGAGGTCGAGACGGCGCTCGCGCCCGAGCAGCGGGCGGCCCTGGGCCATCCCACCTTCAAGTACCTGCGCATCTCCGAGGTGGGCCTCGAGCTCGCCCGCACCCCCCCGGTCCCGGGCCTGGTGCTGCTGGTGGAGGTGGTCTCCCTGGACATCTCCTCCCGGGAGATCCGGCAACTCGTGGAGGAGGGGCGGAGCGTCCGGTTCCTGGTCCCGGATACGGTCGCCGCCTACGTGCAGAAGAACCGTCTCTACCAGCGGCGCGCCGGTCGCCGGAAGGAGGACGACCCCCATCGAGGCTGAGCGGCTGCTCACGTTCGCCGCCGAGGCCGCCGCCGAGGGCAAGCCGGACTCGATGGTGAGCCTGGACCTGCGCGGACTCTGTTCGTTCACGGAGTACTTCCTCATCGTGAGCGCGGGAAGCCACCGGCAGGTGCAGGCCATCGCCGACACCATCGCGGAGCGGCTGAAGGAGGCCTCGGCGCGCCCGCTCCACATCGAAGGATACGCCGACGCGCGGTGGATTTTGCTTGACTACAATGAGTGCATCATCCATATTTTCGAGGAATCTACGCACCAATATTACGATCTCGAGAGGCTGTGGGGCGATGCGCCGCGGCGTGTCCTGGTCGCCCCGGCACCTCGGGCGGATCGATGGGGGGCGGATCGGTAGGCTTTGACGCCATCGTCGCCGAGGCCCCGGAGATGCGGGCGGCCCTCCGGCTGGCCGGCCAGGTGGCGCCCGCCGATGCCACCGTCCTGGTCCTGGGGGAGAGCGGGACCGGCAAGGAGCTCATCGCCCGCGCCATCCACGCGGCGAGCCCGCGGCGGGATGGGCCGTTCGTCAAGGTGGACTGCACGGCCCTCCCCGAGGGCCTTCTGGAGAGCGAGCTCTTCGGCCACGAGAAGGGCGCCTTCACCGACGCGGCGACCGAGAAGCCGGGGCGCTTCGAGCTCGCCAACGGCGGCACGATCTTCCTGGACGAGGTGGCGGAGCTGCCGCCCAGCCTCCAGGCGAAGCTGCTGCGCGTCCTCCAGGAGCGGGCCTTCGAGCGCGTGGGGGGCACGCGGACGATCGCGGTGGACGTCCGGATCATCGCGGCCACCAACCGGGACCTCGGGAAGGCTCTCAAGGCGAACCAGTTCCGCGAGGACCTCTACTACCGGCTGAACGTCGTCCCCGTGCTGGTGCCGCCCCTCCGGAGGCGTCCGGAAGACATCCTCCCCCTCACCGCTCACTTCCTCCAGCGCTTCGGGGCCCGGTACGGCAAGGCGGTCCCGGGGGTGAGCCCGGAGGCGGCGTCGCTGCTCCGGCGCTACCCCTGGCCCGGCAACGTGCGGGAGCTGGAGCACGTCATCGAGCGGGCGGTCATCCTCTGGGAGCGGGGGCCGCTCACGCCGGAGCAGCTCGCCCTGGACCTGATGGCGGTGGCCGGCGATGGGGTGCCGGACCACGAGCTGATGACCCTCGAGGAGCTGGAGCGCGAGTACATCCGGCGGGTGTTGCGCCGGGTCCGCGGGCACAAGAGTCGGGCCGCGCGGATCCTGGGGATCAACCGGAAGACCTTGCTGGAAAAGCGCAAGCGGTACGGGCTCGAGTAGCCCGTTGCCCCAGCCCGCCGGCCCTCCCCGCGACGGTCGGCAGGGTCGGGAGGTTTCGGTGAAGGCAGCGAAGCTGAAGGAACTGCAGCGGCGGCTGGAGGAGAAGCGCAGGGATCTGCTCAGCGGGGTCCGGAACCGGAGCGCCGTGAACCTCCAGGCGGGGGACGACGGGATCCAGGACATCGCCGACCAGGCCACTTCCGCCTACACGAAGGAGTTCCTCCTCTCCCTGGGGGACGCGGAGCGCCGTCTCCTCAGGCAGGTTGACGCGGCCCTGGAGAAGATGCGGCAGAACACCTACGGGCTCTGCGAGAAGTGCGGGGAGGGGATCAGCGAGAAGCGGCTGGAGGCCCTCCCCTTCGCCCGGTACTGCATCGCCTGCCAGGAGGAGGAGGAGAGCCGCTAGACCGGGCGACCGAAGCGCGCCGGGTCCCGCCCGCCCCCCGGCCGGCCCTGGGTCCTGCCGGATTACCCTCCCCTGAGGTTCCCGGCATGACGATGCGCGACCTGTGGGAGGCCTGGCTCCGTCTCCTCTTCCCGGTCCCCTGCCTCCTGTGCGCCGGCCCGCTCGCCGTGGGGGCCGCGGGGGGTGTCTGCGCCCCCTGCTGGGCGGCCCTACCCCGGCTCCCGCCTGCCTGCTGCGCCGCCTGCGGGCGTCCGCTCCCGCCGAGTACCCCGGGCTCGGAGGACCCCCGGCCGACCTGCGGCGCGTGTCTGCGGCGGCCTCCCCCGTACGCCCTGGCCCGCGCCGCCCTCCCCTACGGAGAGGCCGGCCCGGTTCGGGCGCTCGTGTTAGCCCTCAAGCACGGCCGCCGGCTGGCCCTGGCCGCCCCGCTGGCCCGGCTCATGCACGCCGAAGCCCCCGGACGGGTAGACGTGACGGCCTTCGATGCCCTGGTGCCGGTCCCGCTCCACTGGCGGCGGCGGTGGGGCCGCGGGTTCAACCAGGCGGCGGCGCTGGCGGAGGGCCTGGGCCGGTCGGCGGGCCGACGCGTCCTCCGCCGGGCCCTGGTGCGGGTCCGCTCGACGGTGCCCCAGGCCGGGGATGCGGCGGCCCGCCGCGACAACGTCCGGGGCGCCTTCGCCGTTCCGTCCCCCGCGGCCGTGGAGGGGAGGCGGCTGCTCCTGATCGACGACGTGTACACCACGGGGGCGACCGTCGGGGAGTGTGCCCGCGTGCTGCGGGCATCCGGGGCGGTCGCGGTGGGGGTCTACACCCTGGCCCGGGTGACCTGAGGCGGGAAGGGGACCGACGGATGGAGACGCCCAAGCGGGTCCTGGTCGTGGAAGAGGCGGAAGCCTACCGGCAGATCATGGCGGAACTCCTCCGCAAAGCGGGCTACGTGGTCGTGGAGGAGGCCGGGGCGGCCGCCGCCCATCGGCGCCTGGACACCGAGCCGCCGTTCGACCTCCTCCTCCTGGACCTGCAGATGCACGGCGCCGAGGCCAACGGCCTGTACGCGTACCTCAAGGCCCGGCCCGCGGAGGGGCGCCCCCCGATCCTCGCCCTGACCACCGCGGCCCAGACCCACCGGGTCCTGGAGCGCCTGCGGGGCCTGCAGGTGGTGGGAATCCAGGACAAGCGATTGGTCTGGGACCAGCTCGTCTACCGGGTCGGCGGGCTCCTGTACCCGAAACGCGCCGACCAGCGGGCGGTGCTGCGGGCCCCGGCCGGGGTCCCCGTCAACGTCCGGACGGGCGAGCGGCACTTCCAGGCCGTCGTGGCCAACGTCAGCGCGACCGGGATGTTCCTGGCCAGCCCCGAGCGCCTCGAGGCGGAGGAGCGGCTCAGCCTCCAGTTCATCCTCCCCGGCCTGCCGAACCTCTTCGAGGTGACCGGGCGGGTCGTGTGGCGCCGCGACGAGACGGAGCACACCGAGGGGGGCATGGGGGTCCAGTTCGAGGACCTGCCGGAAGAGGACGCGGCGAAGATCGGCGCCTACGTCCGCGCCGAGCTGTTCCGGCTGGGGCCGACGGCCCGGGTCGAGTCCTAATACAAACGCCAGAGCGAAAGTGACACCGTCCGGGTCCTGGCGCCGGCGCCGCCCCGGCCCCCAGTGGGGAACCCTCCCGTGGTTCCCCCCCTCGGCCAAGCGCCGAGGGGCCCCCCCTCCGCTACGGGGGCCTTGGGCGGCATCCGGCGCGACCCGGACGCTGGGTCACACAAGGTATGGCGTTTGGATTGGCGGGGCTGCAGGGGTTGACGGTGCCCACCCTGCCTCTATTGGATGGCACCAGGCCCCGACCCCGCGGCCGCGCCCACGGCGCGGCGGCGCTGCCACGAGGAGGAGCGGTATGGCCCTGCGCGTCGCCATCAACGGGTTCGGCCGGATCGGACGCAATTTCTTCCGGGCGGCCTACACCGAACCGGGCCTGGACATCGTCGCGGT
>JACPAU010000191.1 GCA_016180705.1 Candidatus Methylomirabilota bacterium | reverse complement strand
CCCCGGGGAGGGCGCGAGCCTGCAACCTGGCAGTTCCCAGCAACCTGAGGGTTCGAGCGCCATCCTTAAGGCCGAGGCGGGCTGCCCTCAGGCCCCTTCCCCGGGCTCACCCGCGCTGTTGACGGAAATGATGGTCACGTCCACCCGCGTGGCGGGCGCGCCGGCCCAGTTGTGCACCTCCAGCCGGTACCGCCGGGCGGCGGCCGCTCGAACGCGAGCAGCTCGTCGGTGAGCCTTCCGGACTCGGCTGCCTGTACCTGCCTCCACGTTCCGTCCGGCTGTTGCTGGTGCAGGAACAGGTCGATATCCGCTTCGAGGGCGGGCACGGCTCCTGCCAGGAGCCGGGCGTTGTCGAAGCCCGACTGCACGTCGAACTCGTAGAGCGCCGTCGTGAGCTCATTCCGCACCCCGACCCCCGGTGATGCCGGGGTGACGGAGGCGCGCAGGGTCGGCTGCGGCGTCACGAGGACAAGTGGCAGCCAGGGGAAACGAAGCCGCGGCTTCGGAGCTGGGGCGGGCAATCCGGGAAATCCTGTAATTCCAGAAGGGGAAATCCCTGAGGGGAGGAGGGGACTCTGCGGATAAGCAAAAAGCCCGCGCAGCCAGGGGGGCGGCGGGCTAAATGGGCGATGTGATGGTGGCTCCCCGGGCAGGGCTCGAACCTGCAACCTAGCGGTTAACAGCCGCTCGCTCCACCATTGAGCTACCGGGGAACGGGCCCAAATGGCCGCCGTATTCTAGCCGACGGGCCGAGGAGCGTCAACGCGACGGGCCGGCGGTGGCACGGGGAAAGCAAGCAGAGCGCACCCAATGCCGTTCACCGGAGGCCACGCTATGGACACCCGTTTCGGCCCGAAACGTCGCACGCTTCCCTGTTTCACTGCGGTCTCGACCAACATGCTTGTCCTGCTCGCGGCCACCGCGCTTCTTCCCCACCAGGCGCGTGCCGCCGAGTGGCCCTCGGCCTACATCCGCGCCCTTCCGGACGACGCCTTCGCAGCCATCGAGACCGCCCCGGGGGGCAGACGCCTCCGCCACCTCCCGCACCACGACCACACCGGCGCCCTCGACCCGCCGCATCTCAGGAGCGCCCTCGCGCGCTGGCACCAGGTGAAGTGGCGTGACCCGGCTGCCGCCGCGGCCGCCCGGGCGCACCTGGACGCGCACCGGTCCGCCCTCCGGGCCGCCAGCGGCCGCGCCGGCGGCGAGGCGGACGGCACGACGGGGCCGTGAACGCGGGTTGCGCAGTACGGGAGCATGGCGGTGGCAGGCAACACGAGCGGGAGGGGAGAGCCGGGGGGAAGGCCGGGGCGCTTATTCCTTCTTCTTCAGTTCCTGCAGGACCAGCTTGGCGATGGCCTTCAGGGTCTCGAAGACGCCCACCCCGGTGGTGGCCGTCGCCTCGTACCAGGGGACGGTGCGGGAGTTGAGGGCGCGCTGCAGGTCTTCCACGCTCACCACGTTGGGAAGGTCCCGCTTGTTGTACTGGAGGACGAACGGGAGCTTCTCCAGCGAGAGCCCCTGTTCCCCCAGGTTCTGCTCCAGGTTCTGGAGGCTCTCGATGTTGGACTCCATCCGCTCGAGCTGCGAGTCCGCCACGAAGACGATCCCGTCCGCGCCCTTGAGGATCAGTTTGCGGCTCGCGTCGTAGAAGACCTGCCCGGGCACCGTGTAGAGGTGCAGGCGGACCTTGAAGCCGCGGATCTCCCCCAGGTGCAGCGGCATGAAGTCGAAGAAGAGGGTCCGCTCCGTCTCCGTAGCGAGCGAGATCAGCTTCCCCTTCGCCGCCGGGTCTACCTTCTTGTAGATGTGCTGGAGGTTCGTCGTCTTCCCACAGAGGCCCGGGCCGTAGTACACGATCTTGCAGTTGATTTCCCGCGCCGAGTAGTTGATGAAGGACATCGGCCCGCCTAGCCCTTGGCGAACAGGTTGTCGATATCCTCGTCCGTGATCTCGGCGAACTGGGTGGTGAAGAGCGCCCGGGCCTTCCCGGCCTCCCGCTCCAGCTTCTTCAGGATGTCGGCGAAAATGCGGGTGAGGTCCTCCGAGGCCTTCTTCACCCGCAGGCGGACCAGGCCCAGGGAGGACCGGTTGTCGAAGATCACGACCAGGATGACGCGCTGGGCGACGATGGAGATGTGCAGGTGGTCCCGTTCGCCCTCGTGGAAGAGGACGGAGAACTCCTTCTCTCCGAGGATCTGGGCGAGGCCGCCGGTGGCCGCGATGTTGCCGGCGGTGAGGGAGGCGAGCGAGGTCGTGTCGAGGCCGGCCGTCTCCCCCTGGGAGGCGATGAGCTGGCCGTTCTTGTCGATGAGGAAGACCGCCTTGCCGCGCGCCTCCTGGTTCAGGCGCGTGAGGCTGGCGTTGATCCGCTTGAAGTCCTCATCGAGGATGATGAGGTTCGATCCGCCCGGCGGCACGCTCCCTCCCTGCCCCGCCAACGACCGGCCGGCAACCCTACACCATTCCTCCGGCGGGCCCGGGCCGAAGCCTGTATATCACAGGGGATAAGGGCTTACAAGACCTTGGGTCCCCCCGGCTTTCCTGGCCTCTCCTGAAAGTGCAAGAGCCGTTCCGGCGCCCTACCCCACATCCCGCCGCCCGGAAAGCGCCCGCGCGAGCGTGACTTCGTCGGCGTACTCGATGTCGCCGCCCACGGGAAGCCCGTGCGCGATCCGGGTCACGCGCACGCCGAGCGGCCGGATGAGCCGCTGCAAATACAGCGCCGTGGCCTCCCCCTCCACGTTGGGGTTGGTGGCCAGGATGACCTCCTGCACCTCCCCCTCCCTCAGGCGCTGGACGAGTTCCTTGGCCAGGATGTCATCCGGGCCGCGCCCTTCGAGCGGTGAGAGCGAGCCCTGCAGGACGTGGTAGACGCCCTTGAACTCCCCGGTCCGCTCGATCGCCATCAGGTCGTTGGCCTCCTCCACGACGCAGAGGACGCCGCGGGTCCGGCTGCCGTCCTGGCAGATGGGACAGCGGGGCTCCTCCGCCACGTTGAAGCAAATCTCGCAGAGGCGGGTCTTCTCCTTCAGGTCCACGATGGCCTCGGCGAGGGCCGCGGCTTCTTCCTTCGGGGCCTTGAGGAGATAGAAGGCGAGCCGCTGGGCCGTCTTGGCGCCCACGCCGGGCAGCCGCATGAGGGCATCCACCAGGCGGATGAGGGTGGGGGCGTACTTCGCCACGAGTCCCCGCTCAGAAGAGGCCGGGGAGGCCCATCCCGCCGGCGAGCTTCGCCATCTCGGCGTTCATCAATTCCCGGGCCCTCCGCAGCGCCTCGTTGGTGGCGGCGACGATGAGGTCCTGGAGCATCTCCCGGTCGTTCGCGGCGGCCACTTCGGGGTCGATCTTCACGGCCACGATCTCGCCGCGCCCGTCGGCCGTCACCGTCACCATGCCGCCGCCGGCCGTCCCCTCGACGCGCTTGCTCGCCGCCTCCCCCTGGAGGCGCTCCATTTCGGCCTTCATCTTCTGGGCCTGCTTGAGAATGTTGCCGAAGTCCTTCATGCCGCGCTCCACGCTAGACTAGAACGGAACGGCGCCGCCGCGGCGGCCGGGGGGAAGGAGGCGCCCGCCGAAGAGGCGGAGGGCCTCCTGCACGAGCGGATGCTCCGCCGGCTCCGCGGGCACCGGCGGTTCCGGCGCGGCCGGCGCGGCCGCCTCCGCGGGAGGCGCGGGGGCCTCGGCGACGGCCGGGCGCGCCGGCTGGGCCAGGAACCGGTACTCGATGGCGAGCCGCCGGCCGAAGACGTCGGCGGCCGCGGCGCCCACGGCCTGCTTGTTCTCCGGCTCCTCCAGGGTCATCCGGGAGAACGTGTTTCCATTGGGGAAGACGAGGATGAGGGTCTCTCCCTCGAGGCGGACCTCCTGGACCTCCTCGAGGAGCGTGACCAGCCGCTTCTGGCGCTCCACGCGGCGCTTCACACCCTCCCACGCAGCGCTGAGGTCGGCGGCGGCCGGAGGAGGCGCCGCGGTGCCCCGGGGCGGACCTCCGACACCGGGGGGCGGAGGCGCGCCTCCCTCCAGCCGGGGCGGGCGCAGCGGAGGCGGCACAGGGCCCGCCGCGGGCGGCGGAACCGGGCGCTCCCCGGCGGGCGGGGACATCTGGGACGGGCCGGCCGGCGGGCCCGGGCGCGGCGGCGTCGGCGGCCGCGGCGTCTCCCGGAAGAGCGTGGGCTGTGGAGCCGGGGCCGGGGGGGCCAGGCCTCCGCCTCCGAGGCGGCCCTCGAGCTCGGCGAGCCGCCGGATCAGGTCGTCGAGGGCCGGCGCCGCCGCCGTCTCCGCCATCCGGACCATCGCCGCCTCCAGGACGAAGCGCGGGTAGCCGCTCCGACGCATCTCCTGCTCCGCCTGGCCGAGCAGGTGCAGGAGCACCTCGAGGCGCGGGACGGTGAAGGCCTCGGCCTGCGCCGCCGTCCGCTCGAAGTCGGCCGGGGCCAGGCCCAGGAGCTGCCGGGCCTTGGCCGTCACCTTCACGACCAGCAGGTTGCGCAGGTGCCCGAGCAGTTCCCCCGCGAAGAGGCGCAGGTCGCTCCCGCGGCTCGACAGTTCGTCCGCCAGCTCCAGCAGGCGCCCGGCCGCCCCCTCCCCGACGGCCGCGGCCGCCGTGAAGAGCGCGTCCGAGGCCACGAGGCCGAGGAGTTCCGCGACTGCCTGGCCGCCCACCTCGGTCCCACAGTAGGCGATGACCTGGTCGAGGAGGCTCTGCCCGTCCCGCAGGCTCCCGTCCGCGGCGCGCGCGAGCAGGGCGAGAGCGTCCTCGTCGAGCCGGACCCCCTCCGCCCCGGCGATCTCGCCGAGACGCGCTGGCCGGGACCTTGTGGGGCTCCGTGGTGGCCAGGATGAAGACCACCTTGGGCGGCGGCTCCTCCAGCGTCTTCAGGAGGGCGTTGAAGGCACCGGCGGAGAGCATGTGGACCTCGTCCACGATGTAAACCTTGGATTTCCCCCGGAGCGGATGGTAGGCCAACTGCTCCTGGAGGGACCGGATGTGGTCCACCCCCGTGTGGGTCGCCGCGTCGATCTCGATGCTGTCCACCGATGTCCCGAGGGCGATCTCGCGGCAGGTGGGGCACGCGTTGCAGGGATCCGGGCCCGGGCGGGTCTCGCAGTTGACGGAGCGTCCGGGTGACCGGCTCCTGTCCCACGACCTCGTCAAAGGTCTGGGGGCGCCAGCGACGGGCAAGGACCTGGTAGGACATGGGTGTCGGGAAAGGGCTGGCCGTGCACCTGCCGTCGATCGGATCACGCGAACGGCCCGGCGGGTCGGCAGCTCCGGCCGGGGGTCCCCGCGGCACCGGCGGGGGACCACGTACCGTTGCTTCCTTCCGGACCTGGCGGGGTTGGTGGACCCGCCCTGCGCGGGACCCGACCCTCAACGCCCCGGCCCGCCGGACGAGATCACGGGATGCGCGACCTCGGGCAGGAATTCGACCCCGCTATAGCGGATTGCGGGTACAGGGCACCGCTACCTCCCCATCTAGCACGGCCAACGGCATCTCGTCAGGACGGCTTGTCCTGTCCCGCCTGCTGGCGGTAGTAGGCGATCAAGTCGGTCGCCACCGGCTTTGCCCCGAGCTGCCGGAGCAGCGTCGTGACCTGGCCCCGGTGGTAACTCGAATGGTTGACCACGTGCTGCATCATCTGCCAGAGGGGTGTGGCGTAGGCCTTGCCCCGGGTATCCCGGTAGTGGAACACGCGCAGGACGGCGTCCTCCGTCAGCCCGCCCAGGAAGCGCGTGAGCTCGCCCTCCAGCGCCTCCCAGCGTCGCCGGACGTCCCCCAGGGAGGCAAAGGCGTCGGGCGAGACGAGCGCGGGCGGCGACTCCCCGTGCCATCGCTTCAACCAGATCTCCTCGGCGCCCAGGATGTGGACCACCGTGCCGTGGACCGAGCCGAAGCTGTTCCCGAGGTCCCGCCGATACGCCGCCTCGTCGAGGGCCGCGACGGCCTCCAGCATCCGCCCCCGCGCCCAGGCGTTGAAGGCGTAGAGCGTCTTGAGATCGGCGAGGGAGAGGGCCACGGGATTCCTCAGCGGGCGCGCGGCAGGCGACGTGTGGCGGAGAGGCCGGGATTCGAACCCGGGATGGGGTTACCCCCATACACGCTCTCCAGGCGTGCTCCTTCGTCCACTCGGACACCTCTCCGCGCGTGCGCTCGGGCTCGGGTGCCGGCCAGCCGGGCCGCGGCGGGCCCGGTGGCGGAGGGGGAGGGATTTGAACCCCCGAGGGAGGTTTGAGCCCCCCTAATCGATTTCGAGTCGATCGCCTTCAACCGCTCGGCCACCCCTCCGGGGCTCATTCTACCCGGGGGCGGCCCGGCGCGCCTGAAAAAAATCGCGGAGGAGTGCACTTCCCTCCTCCGCCCGCACCCCGGCCGTGACCGCCACCCGGTGGGTCAGGCCCGGCGTCTCCAGCAGCCGGAGGAACGAGACCACGGCGCCCGCCTTCGGGTCCGGGGCGCCGTAGATGAGGCGAGCGACGCGCGCCTGGAGCAGCGCCCCGGCGCACATGGCGCAGGGCTCGAGGGTCACGTAGAGAGCGGTCCCGGACAGCCGGTAGTTGCCGATCTTGGCCGCCGCCTCCCGCAGGGCCAGGACCTCCGCGTGGGCGGTCGGGTCGGCCAGGGCGATGGAGGCGTTGTGGGCCCGGGCCAGGACCTCCCCCTCCAGCGCTAGGACGGCGCCGACGGGGACTTCGCCGGCCGCGGCCGCGAGGCGCGCCTCCTCCAGCGCGAGCTGCATGAACCGGTCGTCGGCTTCAGCGCGCACGGCCGGCGCCTCCGCGAGCGAAAAACAGGGGAACTCTAGCACACCGGGCAGGCCCCCGCAACGGCAGCGGGGCACGGCAGGCGGGCTTCAGGCGCAGGCGGCGAGGCTTTCCAGGTGCCGGGCCCAGCGGACGCGGCCGCCGAGGCCCAGCGGGCTGTACAGTTCGATGCCGAAGCGGGTCCGCCTCCCCTGCGGGGATGACCAGAGGACGATGCCGAGGGCCTCGATGGTCCCAGTCGGCAGGTGGATCTGGACGGTGACCGGCGTCTGTGTCGGGATCGGCCCTGCCAGGAGAACCCCCAGGCCCCCCTCGCTGACATCCACGCTCTCCCCCTGGAGCTGGACGACCGAGGAGCCCTTGGAGACCCCGCAAACCGTCGGGTAGCGGGCCGCGTACCGGCGATGCCGCCGGTTGAAGGGGGGGTACGACCCCCCGTTGGCGGCCGCATAGGCCTCCACGAGGCTCCCGCGGCGCGCGTCCGGATCCGGCGTTTCCTCCCAGTGGACCAAGGTCGCGGCATCCCGGACCCCGCGCGGCAGGCGCTGGTCGTGCGCCAGGGCAGTTCTCCCTCGGGTCCCATCCGGCCCGAGCGTCGCCCGCAGGTCCCGGGTCCCAGCGATGTAGAGGACGCGGTGCGCCCGGTCGGCCAGGACCAGGATGCCCGGGCGATCCGGGATTCCGTTGGCCTCATTGAGCGGCCAGGGGCGCCAGCGCGGCCCGTCCATTTTCCTTTCCACTTCTTCTCCCCCCACCGGCCCGTTCTGGCCGATTTTCGGGCGGCGAAAACCCGCCAGGCGTACAGCGTGCGAGACGCATGCCAGATG
>JACPAU010000190.1 GCA_016180705.1 Candidatus Methylomirabilota bacterium | reverse complement strand
GCGGAGGCGCTCGGGGAGGGGGGGAGCGGCCGGATCCCGCAGGCTCATGAGGAACCCCGTCACGGTCCGCCGCTCGGCCTCGCTCAAGCCGAACGAGGGCATCCGCGCACTGAGCCAGGGCCGGACGGGATGCGGATCCGCCAGGTAGCGCTCGACCCACTCCGGCCGGAGCTTGTCCCCCACATAGGTAAGGTCGGGCCCCGGGCGCCCCTCGCTTTCCCTGCCAGGCTCCGGATGGCATGCGCCACACCGGAGATCCCGGAAGAGCCGCTCCCCCAGGGGGATCGGCACGGACCCCCGGGCTGCATCAGCCCCCGCTGCGGCTCCGTTCCCCGCAAGGTACAGGCTGACCGCGAGGGCTTCCGCCGCGGTGACCCCCAGGCGTGGCATCGGGCTCAGCGGGTCCATGGCCTGAGGATCCTGGATGTAGCGCGCCATCCACCCGGGATGGAGCCGCTCGCCCGCCCCGGTCAGATCAGGGCCGGCTGCCCCGCCCGCGCCATCGCGCATGTGGCAGGCCCGGCACGCGTACCCGAGGAAGAGCTGCCGCCCCTGGCCTCCCGGGTCCGGTGGCGCCCCCTCAGCCCGCCTGGCGTCCGGCACCCGGCCCCGCCGGCCCAGCAGGAAGGCGGCCAGGTGCTCCGCCTCTTCTCGGGAGAGGAGGAAGTCCGGCATCCGGGAGCGGGAGAGAGGGATGTACCCGGCGGGGCGAATCCGTCGGGGAGTCTGCAGAAACCGGAGGAGCCATTCCCGCCGAATCTTGCTCCCCAGGCGGCGGAGATCGGGAGCGATCGGCGCTGCTTGCAGGCCTCCGATCCGGTGACAGCCCGCGCAGCCGAGCTCGGCCACCAGGCGCGCGCCCGCCGCCTCGATCCCTCCATCCGGGGCGCTGGCGGGCGAGGCGCCAGCGGAGAGTCTCCTGACGTGGGAGACGAGGCTCGCGAGCTGTTCCCGCGAGAGCGTCTTGCCGAACGGCGGCATGAAGGGGGACCGGTCCACGGCGCGCCCACCCTCGCCGATGACCCGGAAGAGGTGGGCCTCCGAGAGGCGCGCCATGTACCCCCGGTCGGTCAGATCGCGCGGCTGGGTCTCATCGAGGTGCGGGGCGTTGGGACCGTCCCCCTTCCCCGCCGCCCCATGGCAGACCGCGCAGTAGCGCCGGAAGAGTCCCTCCCCCGGCTCCGGGAGGGGCTCCGACTTGATCGGCCCGGCCCCGACCACGAGCAACACCGCCATCACCAGGAGGAGCCCGATCCTCTTGACGAGACGGGTCATCCGCCGTTCCACGTGAACCTCGCCGGAGGGAACCACTCCCCGGAGGGCAGCGCCCCCGAAAGGCGGGGGCGTCCCCCGGATCCGGGGGGCGTCCCCGCTCGGGATCGCATCAGCGCGGGAGAACCACGAGCGTCCCCTCCATGGTCGGCTTGTGCTCATCGCAATAGATCCGGAAGACCCCGGGTGCGTCCGCCGTAAAGCTGACCCGGGTGAGCTGTCCCCGCTTCACCGTGAAGGGTGTGGTGGCGTACCGTTCGATGGTGCCGGTGTGCTTGGCGCCGTTGATCCCCACGATCTCGAGGGTAACCCGATCTCCCTGCTGCACGACGATGGTGGCCGGGGACCACTGGTAGGCAGACACTTCCCAGCGGCCTGAAGGATCGGGCGCCTTGAGGACGTATCCGCCGCCCGTAGGCAAGGGCGAGGCGGGATGGGGTTCCTTGTCCACCGTCACACCGCCCTTTGGCTCCACCGCCGCCATGAAGATGACCCGCTCTCCCTTCGCCTGACCGCTGCTTGGCAGCGGAAGCATCAGTCCACCGATCGCCAGCAGCGCCGCGGCGAGAATGAAGAACCTCTTGGACCACCTAGACATGTTGGGAACCTCCTCTGCGAAACGGATCTACTCGGTCAGCCGCTTCCCTTCTCACGATGCGCTGAAAATGTTCGCCTCCTTTCCCGCCAGCAGGAGGATACGGCCCGGTGCCCCGCTGGGCCGGCGAACCGTTCCCCCTTCAGCCTCGGGGGCCGTGTGCCCCCACCGTCCCTGAAGGAGCGCAGCCCCGAGGCCTCAAGGTGCCCCGCCCGCGTGACCTCCCCCCTGCCTCTGACGCAAGGCAATGCCCGTGCCAGGCCGGCGTCGCGGCCTAGGCCGGCATCGGCAAGAGGTTACGACAAGGGAAGGGGATCACGCGCAACAGGCTGCGCAAGGGTGTGCGCAGAGCTGCGTATGGGGAGGGATGCATGAAGGGCGGAGACGGCGGTGCATTCAGGCTTCGCAGTAAAGGGGAAGGGCTGCGCAAGGGCGCGCGCACTGCGCAGGAAAATGCGCAGCGGCGGGGGGTTGTTCGGAGACCTTGCTACGCCGCGGCCGCCGCGAAGGCCGCGCGGGCTGCGCGAATCGTCTCCGCGATGTCGGCGGCCGTGTGGGCGGCCGACACGAAGGCCGCCTCGAACTGGGCCGGAGGGAAGTAGACGCCCTGCTCCAGGAGGCTCCGGAAGAACCGGGCGTAGCGCTGCCGGTCAGCGCGCTCCGCGTCGTTCCAGGACCGGACCTCGCGATCGGTGAAGAAGACCGTGAGCATGGAGGCGGCGCGCTGCACCCGGACGGCCCCCCCCGCCGCGGCGGCCCGCAGTCCCTCCTCCAAGGCGGCCGCGCGCTCCTCGAGGCTCTTGTAAAAGCCGGTGGTCTTCAAGAGCCGCAGGGTCTCGACGCCGGCGGTCATGGCCAGCGGGTTGCCCGAGAGGGTCCCGGCCTGGTAGACGGGGCCGAGCGGGGCGACCTGCTCCATGATCTCCCGGCGCCCGCCGAAGGCCCCCACCGGCAACCCCCCGCCGATGATCTTCCCCAGGCAGGTGAGATCCGCCGGGACTCCGAAGGCTTCCTGGGCCCCCCCGAAGGCCAGGCGAAAGCCGGTGATGACCTCGTCGAAGATGAGCAGGACCCCGTGCCGGGCCGTGAGCTCCCGGAGCCCGCTCAGAAATCCCGGCCGGGGGAGGACCACCCCCATGTTCCCCACCACCGGCTCCACGATGACGCAGGCCACCTCCCGCCCCACCGCCTCGAGAGCACGGCGGACGGCCTCCAGGTCGTTGAAGGGGAGCGCGATGGTTTCCCGGGCGACCGCCGCTGGGACGCCGGCCGAGTCCGGGACGCCGAAGGTGGCGGCGCCGGAGCCGGCCCGCACCAGGAGGCCGTCGCCGTGGCCGTGGTAGCATCCCTCGAACTTGACGACCTTCTGCCGCTCCGTGAACCCGCGGGCCACCCGGATGGCGCTCATGACCGCCTCGGTCCCCGACGAGACGAAGCGGAGCATCTCGACCGAGGGGAAGGCCTCCTGGACGGCCGCCGCGAGCGTGACCTCGAGTTCCGTCGGCGCCCCGTAGGAGGTCCCCCGCCCGACCGCCTCCCGCAGGGCCGCGACCACTGCCGGGTGGGCGTGCCCGAGGATGAGCGGCCCCCAGGACCCGACGTAGTCGAGGTAGCGGTTGCCGTCCACGTCGGTCAGGTACGCCCCCTCGCCCCGGGCCACGAAGAAGGGCTCCCCCCCGACCGCGCGGAACGCCCGGACGGGCGAGTCCACCCCGCCCGGCAAAAGGCGCTGGGCTTCCTCAAAGAGCCGCCGTGAGTGCTCCCGCTGCATGGCAGTACGCTCCGGACTCCGGGTGGGGATGGCGGCGCGATTCCCGGGAGGGCTACCTCCGCTCGCGGAGGAGCAGGGCGGCGTCCTTGGCGAAGTACGTGAGGATGAGGTCGGCGCCGGCCCGCTTGATCCCCGTGAGCGCCTCCAGCATCGCCTGCTCCCCGTCCAGCCAGCCGAGACGGGCCGCCGCCTTCAGCATGGCGAATTCCCCACTGACGCTATAGGCGGCGATGGGGACGGCGTACTCGGCCCGGACCCTGGCGATGATGTCGAGATACGGGAGGGCGGGCTTCACCATCACGATGTCCGCCCCCTCCTCCAGGTCCAGGGCGATCTCGCGCAGCGCCTCATCCGCGTTGGCCGGGTCCATCTGGTAGGCGCGGCGGTCGCCGAACTGGGGGGCCGAACCGGCGGCCTCCCGGAACGGACTGTAGAAGGCCGAGGCGTACTTGGCGGCGTAGGCCATGATGGGGACCTCCTCGAAGCCGTGCTCGTCCAGGGCTTCGCGGATGGCCGCCACCCGCCCATCCATCATGTCGGAGGGGGCCACCATGTCGGCGCCGGCCTCCGCCTGGGAGAGGGCCGTCTTGCCGATGAGCTCCAGCGTGGGGTCGTTCCGGACCCGGCCCTCCTCCACCACCCCGCAGTGGCCGTGGCTCGTGTACTCGCAGAGGCAGGTGTCCGCGATGACCACCAGGTCCGAGACCGAGTCCTTGATCGCCCGGATGGCCTGCTGGATGATCCCGTCGCTCGCGTAG
>JACPAU010000189.1 GCA_016180705.1 Candidatus Methylomirabilota bacterium | reverse complement strand
TGCTGGCCCCGCCCCCTCATACGCATGGCAACGGTCCGCCTGAAAGATCTGACCAAGCGGTTCGGCGAGAACGTCGCGGCCGTCCGTGACCTGAGCCTCGAGGTCCAGCACGGGGAGCTGGTCTCGCTCCTCGGGCCCTCGGGGTGCGGCAAGACCACGACCCTGCGCCTCATCGCGGGGTTCCTGGAGGCCGACGCGGGGGAGATCTGGGTCGGGGAGCAGTGCCTCTCCTCCCCCGGCCAGACGGTGCCGCCGGAGCGTCGCGGCATGAGCATGATCTTCCAGTCCTACGCGGTCTGGCCCCACAAGACGGTCACCGAGAACGTGGCCTACGGCCTGAGGTTCCGAGAGGTCCCGAGGGGAGAGTGGGACCGGCGGGTGCGGGAGGCGCTGGCGCTCGTCCACCTCGAGGCGTTCGCCCGCCGCTATCCGGGAGAACTCTCCGGCGGGCAGCAGCAGCGGGTCGCGTTGGCCCGCGCGCTGGTGGTGGAGCCGGCGATCCTGCTCCTGGACGAGCCGCTCAGCAACCTGGACGCGAACCTGCGGGAGGAGATGCGGTTCGAGATCCGGCGGCTGCACGACGCGCTCCAGATCACCACCATCTACGTGACGCACGACCAGGCCGAGGCCATGGTCACCTCCGACCGAATCGCCGTGATGAGCGCCGGCCGGATCGAGCAGGTGGGGACGCCGGAGGAGATCTACGAGCGGCCGACCACCGGCTTCGTCGCGGGGTTTATCGGCCGGACCAACCTCCTCACGGGGCGGGTCGCCGGGAACGGGGTGGTGGAGTGTGAGGGAGGCGTCCGCCTCCTCACGCCGGAGGGCGCGAACCACCGCCCGGGGGAGGAGGTCACGATCTCCATCCGTCCCCACCGGATCGCCCTCGGCCCGGACGCCGGGACCGCCCCCGTCGAAGGGCAAGTGCAAGGGGCGCGCGCCAACGCCTTCCGGGGGACGGTCACCCGGGCTATCTACTTCGGCGACACCATGGATTACCAGGTGGCCCTCACCGGCGCCGACTGTACCCTCCGGGTGGCCGGGGACCCGGACCGCCGGTTCGCCATCGGCCAGCCGGTCCTCGTCCGGATCGAGCCCGAGCGCTGCGTCCCCGTCCGCTGAAGGAGGCACATCCGTGAGCAAGGAGGTCCCCCGGATCGTCCACGTTTCCCTCCGGGTCCGCGACCTGGAGGCCTCGACCCGCTTCTACCAGGAAATCTTCGGCTTCCGCCGTCTGGGGGGAGACTCGCAGTCGAAGGACCACATCTCGCGCCACCTGACCGACGGCGTCATTGACCTGGCCCTGATCGAGTACCCCGATGACCGAGGGCGAGCCGACTGCCCCACCCCCGGGGCCGCCCCCGGGATCCACCACTTCGGGGTGGCGGTGGCCGACCTCGAGGCCTGGACCCGGCGGGTCCGGGAGGCGGGCGGCCAGCTGCTTAGCCCCCCAGGTGAGGTCCCGGTCAAGTTCCGGGACCCGGACGGCGCCATCTGCGAACTGGTCCCCTTCGGCCGCTACCAGGTCGCCTGACGCCGACGCCCCCCGGAGGAGCCCTCCATGCACCTCGCGCACCTGGCCCCGACCGCCCGGATGATCGTCGAGACCCTGCTCAAGGTCCAGCCGGGGGAGCAGGTCTGCCTGGTCACCGACACCGAGTGCCCGCGGAACATCACGGAGGCCATCGCGGCCATGGCGGCGGGGGCCGGCGCCGAGGTCCACGTCATGGTCATCACGCCACGGCCCGTCGGCTCCGTCGAGCCCACTCCGGTCGTCCGCGCGGCCCTCGCCGCCGCCGACGTGATGATCAACCAGTCCTCCCTCGCCGTCGTCCACACCGCCAGCCTCCGGCAGGCGATCGCCCGGGGCGCGCGGATGCTGGAGATGTGGGGCTTCACCGAGGACATGATGCTCCGGGGAGGGGCGACGGTGGACTACCCGAAGATGACCGCCGTGAGCCGCCGCCTGGCCGAGATGCTGAGCCGCGGGAAGACGGCGCGCCTGACCACCCCGGAGGGGACCGACTTGACAATGACCCTCGACGGGCGGGAGGCCTTCGTCCTCGCCGGCTACGCCGACCGGAAGGGGACCTTCACCGCGCTGCCGGACGGAGAGGCCGGGATCTCGCCCATCACCGGGACTGCCGAGGGCCGCCTGGTCAAGCCCTTCTGCGTGGAACTGCGCGGCCTCGGCTTCGTCAGCGAGACGATCACGGTCGAGGTGAAGGGGGGCCGGGTCGTGGGAGCGAGCGGGGGCCCGCAGGCCGCCTCCCTGATGGAGACGCTGGATCGGGCCGGCTACCCCGCCCACAACGTGGCCGAGTTCGCGATCGGGACCAACGACAAATGCCGCCTCGGGGTGGCCCTGCGGGAGGCCAAGAAGGCCTGGGGGACCGCCCACATCGGCCTCGGGGACAGCCAGAGCGTGGGCGGGGACGTCCATGGCCCCCTGCACTTCGACCTGATCTTCCTGAAACCCACGGTCACCGTGGATGGCCAGGTCCTCGTCCGCGACGGTCAGATCGTCGCCTGAGCGAGCCCCCCTGCGTCGTTCCCCGCGTCCCGAGGGTCGCGTGCGCCTGCTCGAGCACGAGGCGAAGGGCCTGCTGCGTGAAGCCGGCATCCCGGTCCCCCCGAGCCGCTTCGTGCGCACCGCCGAAGACCTGCGCGCCGCCTGCGCCGCGCTGCCCTTCCCGCGGATGGTGAAGGCCCAGGTCCCGGTCGGCGGCCGCGGCAAGGCGGGGGGCGTCCTTCGCGCCGCGACGCGGGAGGAGGCCGAGCGGCGCGGGGAGGCGTTGCTCGCAGGAACCCTGCGCGGCCTGCCGGTCGAGGGGCTCCTGCTCGAGGAGCCGGTGGCCGCGCTGGAGGAATTCTTCCTGGCCCTGACCTACGACTCCGAGGCGAAGCGGCCGGTCGTCCTGGCCAGCCGGCGGGGCGGGATCGAAGTGGAGGCATTCGCCCGCGACGAGCCCGCAGCGCTCGCCCGGGTCCCGGTGAATCCGAGAACGGGGCTCCAGCCGTTCGAGGCGGGGGAGGTCGCCCGGCGCCTCGGCTTCGGCGGCCCGGACCTGACGGCCTTCGCTGACCTGATTTCCCGGACGGCCCAGGCCTTCCTCCGGATGGATGCCACACTGTTGGAGATCAACCCCCTGGCCCGGACCGGGCCCGGAGCCTTCGTCGCTCTCGACGCACACCTCGAGCTGGACGACGACGCCCTCTACCGCCATCCGGAACTCGAGCGGGTGCACGGCGTCGGGCGCCGCGAGGGCGCCGGCCGACCCGCGACGGCACTCGAAGCAGAGGCCGCGCGGATCGACGCCCTGGACCACCGCGGCGTGGCCGGGCGCGTCATCGAGTTCGAGGGGGAACTGGGCTTGCTGATCGGGGGAGGCGGGGCGAGCCTGACCGCCTTCGACGCCATCCGCCGCCACGGCGGCCGGCCGGCCAACTACTGCGAGATCGGGGGGAATCCGAGTGTCCGGAAGGTCAGAGCGCTCACGGAACTCCTTCTGAAGAAGCGTGGGGTCAGGCGGCTCGCCGTGATCATGAACGTGGTCTCCAACACGCGCGTGGACCTGGTGGCGCGGGGGGTGATCAAGGGCTGCCTCGGGGCCGGGCGGGAGCCCCGCGAAGTCATCGCCGTCTTCCGGGTCCCGGGGGCGTGGGAGGAGGAAGGGCAGAAGATCCTCCGGAAGTACGGCGTGCCCTTCTGCGACCGGACCGTCTCCATTGACGAGGCCGCCCGGATCGCCGCCGGGGTCCACTGAGCGAAACGAGGAGCGCGATGAACATCAGCCTGGAGACGCCCGTCGGGTTGGTCGGCCTCGGCCACATGGGGAAGGGCGTAGCCGAGAACCTGCTCAAGCACGGATTCCGCCTGACGATCTATGAGCGGAGCGATCGGGTGCGCCAGTGGGCGGCGGGGCGGAGCGGGGTCCAGCTCACCCCTTCCCTCCGGGAACTCGGCTCGGCGAGCCAGGTCGTCCTGCTCCTGGTCACGGATCACCGGGCGGTGAACGAGGTCCTGTATTCCCCCGAGGGGATCCTCGCCGGCCTGCGCCGCGGCGGCCTGGTCATTGACATGACGACGGGCGATCCCGCCGCCGCCGTCCAGAACCACCGCAAGGTGACGAAGCGCGGGGTGCGGTTCCTCGAGGCGCCGATGACGGGCGGCGCCGTCGGAGCCCGGGAAGGCACCCTCCTGCTCATGGTGGGCGGGGACCGGAAACTGGGCCGCGACTGCCAGCCCCTCTTCTCCGCCATCGCGCGGAAGGTCGTCCACGCCGGCGGCCCCGGCCAGGGAATGACGGTGAAGCTCCTCCAGAACCAGCTCTCCTTCACCCTCTTCCTGGCCACCTGCGAGGCGTTCTGGATGGGAACGGCCCTGGGGTTCGAGGAGCCCCTGCTTCTCG
>JACPAU010000188.1 GCA_016180705.1 Candidatus Methylomirabilota bacterium | reverse complement strand
GCCGCACCGCACAGATGGCCTCGAGCTGCGAGCGGGCCTGCCATCCGGTCCCGAAGATCCCCACGATCGAGGCATCCGGCCGGGCCAGGTACTTGGTGGCCACGCCGCTGGCGGCGCCGGTCCGCACCTGGCCCAGACGGTTGGCCTCCAGGAGGGCGAGGAGCCGGCCGTCCTCGGCGCTGTACAGGTGAACATGGAAGCGGGTGGTCCCCCGGAACGCCGTGTACGCCTTGAGGCCCAGGACCCCCTGCGGGGGGAGGCCGGCCGCCATGACGTGGAGCATCCCGTGGGGCACCCGGACCCGGGTGCGGGGCCGGTTGACGGCGCTGCCCTGACCGTGCTGGCGGAACGCTTCCTCCACCGCCCGAAGCGCGTCGTCCATCGTGAGGAGCTGTACGACCTCGTCCTCAGTGATGAAGAGCGCCATCGGAGTGCTCCGGGCATCCGGAGGATCGCGGGCTCACGCCGCGAGGGCCGACACCGGCGAGCGGAGGGGAGGTCATGAGTCCGATGCGGGAGGCCGTGGGGGTGGCGCTCTCGGAGGGGAGCCCGGCGGCAGCCGCACCCCGGAGCACCTGCCGCCGAAAGGTCCGCCGGTCCACAGAGGCCTCCTCCGCCCCCGAGGGTCACCCCCATTGTCCCTATCGGGGACCGCTTGTCAAGGAAGGGTGATGGCCTGGTCGCGCCGGCGACCCTGAAAGCACGAATCCCCCGGCTCCGACCGGAGCCGGGGGATCGCAGGTGTCGGGCACGCTACGGGTTCTTCCGCTGCGCCACCGGAGCGTCCGGGTGCTGGACGAAGTAGTCGTAGTTCTTCTGGATGAAGGCCTTCCACTGCTCGGGAACGGCGCTCTCCTCGAAGATGGCCGTCACGGGACACTCCGGCTCACAGGCGGCGCAGTCGATGCACTCCTCCGGCTTGATGTAGAGCTGGTCCTCCCCCTCGTAGATGCACTCGACGGGGCAGACGTCCACGCAGGCCCGGTCCTTCACCCCGATGCACGGCTCGGCGATAATGTATGTCATCCCCTCGGACTCCTTCTCGCTGCGGACCGCGGGGCCGACCCTACCCGGCCGGCCGCTTCGGGGCCAGCAGCAGGACCAACCGCTCCGGGTGCGATGGGCTCTTGGCCTCCCGGATCTCGAACCCGGCCTCGCATCGCTGGCACCAGACCTCCGTCCGGCCGGGGCGGAGGGTCAGCAACTCGGAACAGTTCGGGCAGCCGACCTGGGCTTTCTCCCAGAAGAACTCCGAGTCCACGGGTGAATCCCCTCCGGGGCCTGGTGCGGGGCACCCGGCTTGTAGCACAGCCCCGCCGGCAAGTCAAGATCGTGGGCCCGAGCCGGCCACTAACAGCCCGGGGCGTGCCGCATCCCCTGGCGGACGTAGAGGTTCTGCATCTCTTCCGCCAGCTCCAGCGTCCGGCTCACCGCTGCCCGGGCCTTCGCCTGCTGCTCGGGCGTGGTGGCGTAGCGGGCCAGCAGCTTCTTCCCCAACTCGTGATGGAAGGCCTCATCCACCTGGACCACCTCCCGGTAGAGGCGGGCGGTCTCGCCGTCCCCCTGTCGCTCGCAGAAGGCGATGAACTGGGCGTTCCAGACGGTGGCGATCGCCTCCCGGGTGAACTGGGCGGCGGCGATGCGCTCCACCATGTCGCTCAGGGTCGTGAGGTACAGGTACAGCTCCCCGTAGCCCTTGGCGAGGGGGTTGAAGCCAGCGAGGTTCACCCCGAGGGCCCGCAGACGCTCCTGGATCAGGCGGTAGTGCTTCGCCTCGTCGCCGATCTGGCGAGCGAAGGCCAGCTTCACTTCCACCTCGGGGGTGGTGGCCATCCACCGGGCGGCGATCTCGGTCGCCTCGAGCTCGTTGCGGAGGGCGACCAGCAGCAGGCTCTCGACCGTGAGGTCCCCGTCCGTCTCGGCCCGGAGGGTGTCCTCGGGCGTGAGGCGCCGCAGGACCTGCTCGAGCCCCTCCGTCAGCTCCACGACGAACGCCGCCGCGTCCATCGCGGCCCCGGTCCCGATCCCGACTCCCGCGAGCGCGTCCATGTACTCAGTCTCCCGGATGGGGGAGGCGTTGTCAAGCCGCCCCCTCACACCCCCAGGTAGCGGCGGGCATCCTCGGGGCGGAGATCCGCGGCGGCGCCCGCGAAGACCACCCGCCCCTTGCTCAGCAGGACGAAGCGGTCCCCCAGGGCCCGCGCCAGCGGGAGGTTCTGCTCGACCAGGAGAACGCTCAGGCCGGCCCCCTTGAGCGCCGCGAGGACGCCGCGGATCTCGGCCACCACCATCGGGCCGAGCCCCTCCGAAGGCTCGTCCAGGAGCAGGAGGGCGGGGTTGCCCACCAAGGCGCGGCCGATGGCGAGCATCTGCTGCTCCCCGCCCGAGAGGGCGCGGCCGTACACGCCGGCCCGCTCCCGCAGGCGGGGGAAGAGGCGGTAGACCGCCTCGACGTCGAAGGGGCCGCGGCCGTTGCCCCGGGCGGCGACCGCGAGGTGCTCGGCCACGGTGAGCGTCGGGAAGATGCGCCGGTCCTCGGGGACGTAGCCGATCCCGAGGCGGGCCACCCGGTGCGTGGGGAGGCCGATGAGCGGCACTCCCCGGAAGCGAATCCGCCCCGCCCGGGGGAGCACGAAGCCGACGACGCTCTTCAGGGTCGTGCTCTTCCCGGCTCCATTGCGTCCCAGGAGGCAGCAGACCTCCCCCGGCGCCACCGTGAGACCCACCCCCTGCAGGACGTGGGAGTCCCCGTAAAAGACGTGCAGGTCCTCGACCGCGAGCATCAGGCCTCCCCGAAGTAGGCCCGCTGGACGGCCGGGTCGGCCCGGATCGCCTCGGGCGGCCCGTCCGCCAGGATCGTCCCGCCCACCAGGACCGTGATCCGGTCCGCCAGCCGGAAGACCACGTCCATGTCATGCTCGATGACCAGGAGCGTCTGCTCCCGCGGGAGGGAGGCGAGCAACGCCACCATCTCCGTGGTCTCCTCCGGGGAGAGGCCCGCGGTCGGCTCGTCCAGGAGGAGGAGCCGGGGCACGGCGGCCAACGCCACGGCCAGGTCGAGGCGGCGCTGGATCCCGTAGGGGAGGTGCCGGGCCGGATGGCCCGCCCACGGGGTCAGGGCGAGCCGCCGGAGGAGCGCCTCGGCCTCTCCCGTCACCCCGCTGCTCCCGTTCAGGGGGCGCCACCAGGCCCGGCGGGCCGGATGCCGGGCGAGCAGCGCGAGCTGGACGTTCTCCAGGGCGGTGGCGTCCGGGAAACAACTGATGATCTGGAAGGAGCGGGCGAGGCCGCGCCGGGCCCGCGCCTCCGGCGGCAGCGGCGTGATGTCCTCGCCGTCGAGGAGGATGCGGCCCCGCGTCGGTTGCAACTGCCCGCCCAACAGGTGGAAGAGGGTGGTCTTCCCGGCCCCGTTGGGGCCTATGAGAGCATGCCGCGTCCCGGCCTCGACCGCCAGGTCCACCCCGGCGAGCGCCCGCACCCCGCCGAAGTCCTTGACGGCGCCGCGGATCTCCAGGAGGGGCCGCTCAGGCGCGCCGGCCACGGAGTACCCCCACCAGGCCCTGCGGGAAGAGCAGGACGCAGGCCATGAAGAGCGCGCCGAGGTAGAGCATCCAGTGCTGGGTCAGGGTGCTCACCACCTCCCGGAGGAACAGGAAGATGGCCGCCCCCACGACCGGCCCCACCAGGGTCCCCGCCCCCCCGAGCAGGACCATGATGAGGACCTCCCCCGAGGTGATCCAGTCGAGGCTGTCCGGCGAGACGTAGCCCGTGTAGGCCGCGTGCAGCGCCCCCGCGACCGCGGCGAGGGCCCCGGCCAGCGTCAGGGCGGCCACCTTATAGCGGACCACCGGGAAGCCGAGCGCCCGCATGCGGGCCTCGTTGGCCCGGATCCCGCGCAGGATGTGGCCGAGGGGCGACCGGCCGACCCGGTGCAGAAGCAGGGCGCCGAGCGCCGCGGCGGCCAGCACCACGAAGTAGAAGACGGTCTCCCCCTCCACCGGCAGGCTGCCGAGCGGGCCGAACGTGAGGGGAGGGCGGGGGATGCCGGCGAGCCCGTTGGTGCCGCCGGTGAGGGAGGTCCACTTGTACGCCACCGTGTGCAGGAGCTGCGCGAAGGCGAGCGTCAGCATCAGGAAGCCGACCCCCCGCCCCCGGACGCACAGGGCGCCCGTCAGCGCGGCCCACGCCGCCGCGAGCAGGAGCGCAGCCGCGAGGGCCGGCAGCAGGCTTGCGCCCCCCTGGAGCGTCACCAGGGCCAGGGTATACCCGCCGAGCCCGAAGGCGGCGGCGTGGCCGAGGGAGACGAGGCCGGCCCACCCGACCAGCAGGTCCAGGCTCATGGCGAAGAGGCCGAACAGCAAGGCCTCCAGGAGGAGACCGAGCGGGTAGGGGGGGAGGACGAAGGGGGCCGCCGCGA
>JACPAU010000187.1 GCA_016180705.1 Candidatus Methylomirabilota bacterium | reverse complement strand
AAGATGTCGAACATGGCGGCGGCGAACTGCGTCGCCGGCCTCACGGGCCAGCGCCCGCCGAACCTGGTGAACGCCGAGGTCTGGGGGCAGCGCTAGCGGCTGGAGGAAGTCATGGCACAGCAGATCGGCTTCATCGGCCTCGGCACCATGGGCAAGCCGATGGCCAAGAACCTCCTGAAGGCCGGCTTCCCCCTCACGGTCCACAGCCGGAGCCGCGGCCCCGTCGAGGAAGTGGTGAAGGCCGGCGCCAAGGCCGCCTCCTCCCCCCGCGAGGTGGCTGCCGCGACCGAGATCGTCATCACCATGCTCCCCAACTCCCCGGACGTGGAGCAGGTGGTCCTGGGAGAGAACGGGGTCCTGGCCGGGGCCAAATCCGGTACGATCCTCGCCGACATGAGCACCATCTCCCCCATCGTGTCCCAGCGCCTGGCCAAGGAGGCGGCGAAGCGGGGGGTCCAGATGCTGGATGCCCCCGTGAGCGGCGGGGAGAAAGGGGCCATCGAGGGGACCCTCTCCATCATGGTGGGCGGCGAGAAGGCCGCGCTCGAGAAGGTCACGCCCGCCTTCAAGGCGATGGGGCGCACCATCACCCACCTCGGGCCCGTCGGGGCCGGCGGCTTCGTGAAGTGCGCGAATCAAGTGATTGTGGCGCTGAACCTGACGGCGATCGGCGAGGCGCTGGTGCTCGGGGCCAAGGCCGGCGTGGACCCGGAACTCATGGTCCAGGCCCTGATGGGCGGCATGGCGGCGAGCCGCTGCCTCGAGATGAAGGGTCCCAATATCCTCAAAGGCAACTTCCAGCCCGGGTTCAAGGTTGACCTGCACTTCAAGGACCTGGGCCTCATCATGGAGACCGGCCGCGCCCTCGGCGTCCCGCTCCCCGTCACCGCCCTGGTCCAGGAGATGTTCAACGCCCTCCGCGTGAAGGGCCGCGGCTCCCTCGACCACTCCGCCGTCATCACCCTGCTGGAAGACTTGGCCGGCACCCAGGTCCGCAAGCCGCGCCTTCAGAGGCGAGCGCTTGCCCAGTCGAGTCGGGTGAGGCGCCAGCCCATGAGGAGGGCGCGGGCGAGCCAGTCCAGGACCATGGTGAACCAGACCAGGTAGATCCCTGCCCCCGCCCAGACCCCCAGCCCGACCGCCAGCGGAATTCGTATGACCCAACCGCCGACGATCGCCGCGAGCATGACAGCCCGCGTCTCCCCCGCCCCCCGCAGACTCCCCGCGATCGCCAGCGCAAGCGCCAGAGGCACCTGGAGAAGCCCCATGATCCGCATGAGGGGTGTCCCCCAGGCGAGGACCTCCGGCTCGGGGGTGAAGAGGCGGACCCAGAGGCCCGGGGCCAGGACGAAGGTGACGCCGAAGGCGGTCATGACGGCGAAGCAGACCAGAACGGCCTGGCGGGCGGTCCGCCGGGCCCCTTCCGGGTCACGGGCGCCGAGCCGCTGCCCGACGAGGGCCGTGGCCGCCTGGGCGAACGCGATGCCCGGCAGGAACGACAGCGCCTCGATATTCAGTCCCACCTGGTGGGCCGCATAGACCGCCACCCCGAACCCGATCACGACCCACGCGAAGGCGAGCTGCATTCCGTTGGTCAGGAGGCGCTCGGCCATGACCGGCCAGCCGACCCGGCTCATCCGCGCAGTCGCCTCGCGATCGAGCCACGGCCCCGGGAGCAGGAGGCCGCGCCGCCGGGCCAGGACGAGCAGCCACGCCATCCCCACAGCCTCCGAGACGCCCGAGCCCACCGCCGCGCCGACCACGCCCAGCGCCGGCGCGCCCCATAATCCGAAGACCAGGGGGAGCGCCACGGCCACGTGGACGACGTTCACGACCGCGACCACCTTGAGCGGGGTCCGGCTGTCCCCCGCCCCCTGGAAGATGGCGGAGAGCAGATGCAGGAACACCAGGAAGACAAAGAGGAGCCAGGAGACGACCAGGTAGGCAACCGCCAACTCGAGGACGCGGCCGGTGGCCCCGAGAAGGCCGGCCGCCCAGCGCGAGCCCGTCAGGCCGAGGAGGCTGAGGGCGGCCGCCACGGCGAGGCCCAGGGCGAGGCCCGAGCGCACCGTCCGCTCCCGGCGGGCCGCATCCCCCGCCCCCGTGTGGTAGGCCACCATGAGGGTGAGCCCCACCCCCAGGCCGAAGACGAGGGCCATCTGGAAGAAGATGAGCAGTTGGGCGAGGCCCACGGCCGCGAGTTCTGCCGCCCCGAGGCGCCCGACCATCAGGGCGTCCACGATGCCGACGCCCCGCTGGAGCAGGTTGCTGCCGGCGATGGGCAGCGCCAGGCGCAGGACGGCCTTCCGGATTGCCGCGGGGTCCTCCCAGACCTCCGCCGCCGCCACCGCCCCTCCTACCGCCGGGTCTGGCGGATGAACTGCCCGCGGTAGACCGTCCGCTCGTCCTCGACGCCGACGAAGGCCTCCGGATCCAGCGCCTCGATCAGGCGCATCGCGGTCGGGACGTCCCGCCGCCGGACCACCGACAGCACGATCCCGACCTCCCCTTCCTGCCCCTCCCCCGCCACCTTCGTCGCCCCGAACCCCTCGGCCCGCAGTGCCTGGGCGATGGCGGCGCCCTGGTGGCTGGAGACCACGCGCACCAGCGAGTAGCCGATGGCCAACGTCTCCTCGATCATCGCCCCCACGACCGTGCCCGTGGCGAAGCCGAGGCAGTAGCCGAGGACGTTCCAGTAGTTGTCCATGGCGGTGACCACCCGGCTGATCGCCGTGAGGAAGATCAGCACCTCGAAGAAGCCGATCATCCCCGCCACGAACTTGCGCCCTCGGACGGTGAGGAGGAGGCGGACCATGTCCATGGACACGTCGGTGACGCGGAACCCGAAGATCAGCAAGCCCCCCAAGATGCCCTCTGCCGTCATCTGCGTCCTCCTCTTGCCCGCAACGGGCCCGCCGCCGGCGGAAAACCGCCCCTGGGTATCACGGGGGGGAAGGGCTGTCAAGGCGCGGAGGGCTCAGGCGCGATAGACGGCGGCGGGCGAGCTGAAGAAGGCGTGCAGCGCGTGGAAGAGGAGGCCCCGATTCTTTTCCAGGATGTTGTGGTGGGCAGCGCCGGGGAGGATCACGTACTGGCGGTCGGGGTTCGGCAGCGCGGCGAAGAACGGCAGGAGGTCCTCGGTCCGGGCCACCCCGTCGTACTCCCCATGGATGAGGAGCGTGGGGACGGAGATGCGCGCCGGGTCGAGGATGGGGAGGCGGCTGACCATATCTATGTAGGTCCCGGTCGGGACGCTGTCGTCGTACTTCAGGACCTCGCGGGCATACGCCTCCACGAGGCGCGGGTCGGCCACGCCGGGGTGGTCCCGCTCGAAGACGCTGCGGATGAACTCCACGCTGATGGGGCGCCGGTACGTCGCCAAGAATTCCGGGAGCCGCTCGCGCCGCTTGATGAGCGTCGGGCTCCCCTCCCCCTTCCAGACCGGGGAGGTCATCGCCAACCGCCGCACGCACTCCGGCTGGTGCATCGTGAAGAGGCCGGCCCGCAGCGCCCCCGACGAGATCCCGTAGAGGAGCAGTGCCTCCACGCGGCGCGTCTTGCGGATGTAGGCCGCGGCCGCCGTCAGGTCCTCCGCCCCCACGTCCACCCCGTAGAAGTCGGGCCGGTCCTTGCTGGAGCGCCCGTATCCCTCGTGGTCCACGAGCCACACGTCGTACCCCCACCGGGCGAAGACATCCATCAGGGAGGTGTCGGTCTCGCCCGGCACCTGGAGGTCGAAGGTCGGAATGCCGGCCATGGACGAGCCGTGGGAGCAGAGCAGCACGCGCCCAGCGGCGACCGCCGCCGCTTCCTGCTCCTCGTCCACCTTCTCCCACAGGAAGAGCCGCGCCTCCCCCTTGGCCGTCCAGTGCTCGCGCCCCACGATGTCCATCGTCTGCTCCTCAGTGCCGGTCCAGCCAAGCGGCGAGCGCGTGGTTGACCTCGTCCGGCTTCTCGAGCATCACCATGTGGCCCGCGCCCGGGATCACGGCCAGCAGCGCCCCCGGGATCCGGTCTTGCAGATACCGGGCGTATTTCACGGGGGTGAGGCGATCCTCGGCGCCGCACACGACGACGGCGGGGACGCGGATCCGGTCCACTTCCTTCATCAGGTCGAAGGCGTCGCAGGCGCGGAGGTCCTTTTCCAGAACCGCTGCGGAGCCCCGCAGCAGTTCCTTCTTCCCCTGCGCGGGGAGTTCCGGCCCGCTGGCCGGCGCGTACGCCCACTCGCTGAGCAGGCCGGCGGCCCGCTCCGGATCGCCGCGGAGGCCCTCCAGGATGTCCGGGTGAACCCGCAGGCGGGCCCCCGTGCCGACGAGACCGATGCCGCTCACGCGGGCCGGGCTCCCGAGGGCGATGGCGAGGGCGATGGCCCCGCCCATGGAATGACCCACCAGGAACGCCTGCTCCATCCCGGCCGCGTCCATGAAGGCCTCGACCCACTCCCGGTACGCCGCGATGCTGTCCGCCCCGTCCCCCTCCGAGGCCCCGTGCCCCGGCAGGTCGAGGGCGACGGCCCGGTACACTGGCGCGAAGTGGCGGACCTGCGGGAGCCAGATGCGGTGCGTGCCGCCGGAGCCGTGCAGGAAGAGGATGGCGGGGGCCCGCGGATCGCTCTCGGGCAGCTCGAGGAAGTGCAGGCGCAGGCCGCGGACCGTGAGGGTAGCCACGCTCAGTCCGCCTCCCCCTTCAGTTCGCGGGTCATGAGGAGCGTGAGGGCCTCCCGGGGGGCGCGCCCCTCGAAGAGGAGGGCGTGGACCTGCGCGCAGATCGGGGTCTCGACGCCGAGACGGACCGCCAGCGTCTTGACCGCGCGGGACGTCTCCACCCCCTCTGCCACCGTCCGGCGCCCGGCCAGGACCTCCGCGAGGCTCCGCCCGCGCCCCAGCTCCAGGCCGACGGTCCGGTTGCGGGAGAGGTCGCCGCTGCAGGTGAGGATGAGATCCCCCACCCCGGCCAGCCCGGCGAAGGTCTCCGGCCGCGCGCCGAGGGCCCGCCCCAGGCGGCTCATTTCGGCGAGGCCCCGGGTGATGAGGGCAGCCCGCGCGCTCGCCCCGAGGCGGAGCCCGTCGGCGACGCCCGCGGCGATCGCGATCACGTTCTTGACGGCGCCGGCCGTCTCCACCCCGAGCAAGTCCGCGGTCACGTACAGCCGGAACGTGAGGCCGCTCAGCAGGCGCTGGACGGCCCCCGCCACGGCTGCGTCGGCGGCGGCGACCACCGCGGCCGCCGGCAGGCCGCGGCCGACTTCGCTGGCGAACGTGGGGCCCGAGAGGGCGGCCAGGCGCGCGGCGCAGGGCGCGGGGAGGGTCGCCGCCAGGACCTCGGTCATCCGATGGCCGGTCCCGACCTCCAGGCCTTTCGCCGCGCTCACGATGATGGGGGCGTCGTGGAGGGCGCCAGCGGTCTGGCCCGCGATGGC
>JACPAU010000186.1 GCA_016180705.1 Candidatus Methylomirabilota bacterium | reverse complement strand
CGGGCGGGTGAGACGTCGGATCGTCGTCGCGCAGGGCCCCGGCCACATGGCCATCTCGTGCGACGGTCGCCGGCTGTACGTCGCGGCCGAGGGGAGCGGAAGACTGGTCGTCGTGGATCCCGAGCGCGGCGAGGCCGTGGCCACCGTCCGCATCGGGCACGAGCCCCACGGGGTCGCGCTCAGGCCGGATGGACAGCGGGTCTATGTGGCCAGCCACCAGGAGGGGACCGTGACGATGCTCGACACCGTTTCACTCGCGCCGGTGGCGGTGACCCGGGTCGGAGAGGAGCCCGAGCATCTGGAGGTGACGCCGGATGGCCGGTGGGTGGTCGTCGCCCGTCCCGAGGGGGGCGAACTGGTTCTCCTCGCCGCGGAGGACCTCGCGGTCGTCCGACGGATCGCCCTGGGTCCGGAACCCCATCAGATCGTCTTCAGTCCCGGCCCCTGCGCGAAGGCCGGCAGCCCAAGGAGGAGCGGACGATGAGCGGGAACATGGCACGAAGCCGGGCATTCCTCGGTCTGGCGGCAGGGCTTGTCCTGATCGGGTTGCTTCTGGCGGCCGCGGTCTCGGCCGAGGGCCCCGGTGGGCCCAAGCAGTCCGTCGGGGGTGGGGGCGTGACGGTGGAGGTGACCTGGCTGAAGGAGGCGGCGGACGCACCGAGTTTCCGCGTCGTCCTGGACACCCACTCGGTCAACCTGGACGGGTACCGGTTCGAGGAGATCGTCCGGTTACGGGACGACCGGGGTGGCGAGCAAGCACCGGTTGCAGTGGAGGGAACGGAGGGCGGCGGCCATCATCGCCAGGCGACAGTCCGCTTCGCCTGGCCGGAGCCGAAGCCGGGCGAACTCGAAGTGGTCGTAAAGGGGGTGGCCGGCGTCCCGGAGCGGGTGTTCCGGTGGTCGGCCCAGTAACGCGGTACGGTAAGCGAGACGAGCAGGGGGAGTGTCATGGGCGAGTTCCTGCAGAACTACGGATTCTTCATCGTTGTCGCGGTGCTCATGCTGCTCTGCCATCTTGGGCACGGTCGCCACGGCCACGGCCGGGATGACGAGGGGGGCAAGGCGCCGGGTCCCGGCGGGCATCAGCACTGACCGGCTGGGTCGGAAGGAGGGTTCGGCCGATGCACCCTCTCAACTGGAAGGTGATGGCCTGGGCCCTGGGGCTCTTCGGCGCCGTCACCTTCGTTGTCTGCGTCGGATATGGGTTCCTCGTCCCAAAGGCCTTTCATATGGTCCAGCTCCTGGAGGTCGCGCTCCCGGGCTTCCGGTGGCTGAGTGTTGGGAGTTTTGCGCTCGGCCTCGTGGAGAGTTTCCTGTACGGGGCCTACGCCGGGCTCGTTTTCGTCCCGATCTACAACTTCGTGCTCCGGCGGTTCCAGTGACCCGAGCAGGAGAGGGAGGTCCCGGCCCAAGGAGTGAATTGCGGGAGGAGGCTGAGGCGTGATGGGGAAGGGTGCGGAAAGCGTGGCGCGGAGCTCCGCGAAGCGGAGATCCGTGCCGTCCTCAACGACCGGGGTCGGCGGCGAGGCGAGGGGCATCCGGCGCATCGAGCTGCCCGTGTCCGGGCTGACCTGCTCCAAGTGTGTCCAGGCGGTCGAGCGTGCGCTCCTAGGCGTGCCCGGAGTCGCGGGCGCGACGGTCAACCTGGCTGCAGGACGCGCCTTTATCGATTACGACCCCGCCGTTGCCACGATCTCGGCGCTCCATGAGGCGATTCGAGCGGTGGGATACCGGTCCGAGATCGCGATGACCCGCTTCGCCATCGAGGGGATCACCTGTGCGTCCTGCGTGACCACCATCGAGCGCGCGCTGCGGGAGACGCCAGGTGTGCTCGCGGCAAGCGTGAGCGTGGGGACCGAGGAGGCGGTGGTCGAGTATCTGCCCAGCGTGGCGGACCTTGCGGCGGTCAAGGCCGCCGTGGGCTCGGCGGGGTACAAGGTCGTGGAGGCACCACCGCCGGCGGGGCCGACCGCGCTGGACCGGGAGGCGGAAGCCCGCGAGCGCGAGTACCGGACCCTCATGCGGAAGTGGTGGTTCGGGGCAGCCGTCGGGACCTTCACGATGATCATGAGCTACCCCTGGGTCTTCCCGGTGCTCCGCGACTGGTTCCCCCGGGAAAGCCCCCAGCTCTGGTACGTGTGGGCGGGGATGGGGGTCGCGTCGCTCGCGGTGCTCCTCTACAGCGGGAACCAGTTCTTCATCGGGGCCTGGCAGGCCTTGAAGCACCGCTCCGCCAACATGCACACCCTGATCGCGCTGGGCACTGGGGTGGCGTGGATCTACTCCACGATCGCGCTCCTCTTCCCGCAACTCTTCCCCGCCTCGGAGTTCACCGAGGTCTACTACGACGTGACCGTCGTCGTCACGGCGCTCGTCGTCCTCGGCCTCGCCATGGAACTGAAAGCCAAGGGCCGGACCTCGGAGGCCATCAAGAAATTGATCGGGCTTCAGGCCAAGACCGCCCGGGTCCTCCGGGACGGGAAGGAGGTGGACATCCCGGTCGAGGAGGTCCTGGTCGGCGACCTCGTCGTCGTCCGCCCGGGGGAGAAGATCCCCGTGGACGGGGAGATCACCGAGGGGACCTCCGCGGTGGACGAGTCCATGGTCACCGGCGAATCGCTCCCGGTCGAGAAGCGGGCGGGGGACGAGGTGATCGGGGCCACCATCAACAAGACCGGGGCCTTCAAGTTCCGGGCGACCAAGGTCGGGAAAGACACGGCCCTGGCCAGTATCATCCGGATGGTCCAGGACGCGCAGGCGTCGAAGGTCCCCGTCCAGCGGATCGTGGACGTGGTCTCCGGCTACTTCACCCCCGCGGTGGCGATCCTGGCGATCCTGGGGTTCGTGGTCTGGTACACGTTCGGGCCAGAGCCCCGCGTGGTCTTCGCCCTCATAGTGGCGGTGACCACGCTGATCATCGCCTGCCCCTGCGCCCTCGGCATGGCCACCCCCATGTCGCTGACGACGGGCGTCGGCCTCGGGGCGCTCAACGGGATCCTGATCCGGGGGGGCGAGGCGCTGCAGACGGCGCAGAAGCTCGAGACGATTACCCTGGACAAGACCGGGACCATCACCCACGGGAAGCCCGTCCTGACCGATGTTGTGGTGGCCGGCGCGTTCCGGGAAGAGGACGTCCTCCGCCTGGCCGGGGGCGTGGAGAAGTCCTCGGAGCATCCCCTGGCCGCCGCCATCGTCGAGGGGGCGAAAGCCCGGGGGCTCACGCTCCTCGATGCGGAGACCTTCAACGCCATCCCCGGGCACGGGATCGAGGCCCGGATCGAAGGCCGAACCCTCCTCCTCGGCAACCTCAAGCTCATGCGCGACCGGGGTGTGCCGCTGGACGGGCTCGAGGCCAGGGCGTTAGCGCTGGCCGATGACGGGAAGACCCCGATGTACGTGGCCATCGACAGCAAGCCCGCGGGCATCGTGGCGGTGGCTGACACGGTGAAGGAGGACTCGAAGGAGGCGGTTCGGACGCTCCAGGGGATGGGGCTCGAGGTGGTCATGATCACCGGGGACAACGAGCGGACGGCGAAGGCCATCGGCCGGCAGGTCGGGATCGAGCGGGTTCTCGCCGAGGTGCTTCCGCAGGACAAGGCCTTCAACGTCCAGAGGCTCCAGCTTGAGGGAAAGCGCGTGGCCATGGTCGGGGACGGGATCAACGACGCCCCGGCCCTGGCCCAGGCCGACGTGGGCTTCGCCATCGGCACGGGAACCGACGTGGCCATCGCCGCCTCGGGCATCACGTTGATCAAGGGGAGCCTCCGGGGCGTCGTCCTGGCCATCCAGATCAGCCGGGCCACGATGCGCAACGTGTACCAGAACCTCTTCGGGGCGTTTGTCTACAACACGCTCGGGCTTCCCATCGCGCTGGGGATCCTGTACCCGTTCTTCGGGGTCCTCCTCTCCCCGCTCCTGGCGGCGATTGCCATGTCGTTCAGCTCCGTGACCGTCATCACCAACGCGAACCGGCTGAAGCGGTGGAGGCCCGGGGCCGAATAGGGGGGCGTGATGACCTGGGACAGGGTGCTCGTGAATCTCGTCGGGACGGGATTGATCGCGTTCATCGTCTGGTTCTTCTGGCTGGTGAAGACGAAAGGCGTCCGGGCGGCGCGCACCTCCGGCGGATACCAGGAGCAGATGGTCCTGGTAAAGGGCGGCTACACCCCGGACGTGATCGTCGTGGAGGCGGGCAAGCCGGTCCGGCTGAACTTCGTCCGGCAGGAGTCGGCCTCCTGCTCCGAGATGGTTCTCCTGCCGGCCTTCAACAAGAGCGCGACCCTGCCGGAGGGGGAGACCGTCCCCCTGGAGTTCCTCCCGAAGGAGCCGGGCGAGTACGACTTCGCGTGCCAGATGGGGATGCTCCGCGGGCGGATCATCGTGGAGTGACCGGGGGAGTCGTCATTCCCTTCGCTCGCCGCCCAATG
>JACPAU010000185.1 GCA_016180705.1 Candidatus Methylomirabilota bacterium | reverse complement strand
GATCCGGGCCCTGATCCGGCTGGTGGAGGGACGGGGGGGGCGGGTCGTCGGGGTGGGCTGCGTGTGGAATCGGGACCGGGCCGCCAGGTTTTCCTCGCCCTTTTTCGCCCTCGTCTCGAAGGACTTCCCCACCTACCCGCCGGAGGAGTGCCCCATGTGCCGGCGGGGAGTCCCACTCCGCGACCCGCACGGGGAGGCCGGATCCCCCGCGCCCGCGCCCCGGCGGCAGCGGCAGACCCGGAAGGCCAAGTAGGACCCGATGGCGCCCGACTCGGCGGACCGGGCTCCGGAAGGGGAGGCGGGAGAGCGAATCGGGAGCGTCCCCCTGAGCCCGGACGAGGAACTGCGCATCTCCCTGCAGGAAGAGGCGGGTGAGCGGGTCCTGGGGGAGGCGCTCGTGGTCCCCCTGGAGGCGATCCCGCGGCTCCAGGCCGCGCTCGCCGAAGCGGACGCGGCGCTGGAGGCGCGGGGCTGGACCGGCCCCGCACCCGCCCCGGCGGAGCAGGAGGCCGCCCCTTTCGCCCACGCCAGCGAGGCGGAACTCGCCCGCATCCTGGACTTCTATCGGATCCGCTGGGAGTACGAGCCCAGAAGCTTCCCGCTGAAGTGGGGGGAGAACGGTCAAGTGATCGAGTCCTTCACCCCGGACTTCTACCTGCCGGAGTTCGACCTGTTCATCGAACTGACGACGCTCAAGCAGGACCTGGTGACGAAGAAGAACCGGAAGATCCGGCGCCTGCGGGAACTCTACCCTGAGGTCAACCTGAAGATTTTCTACGGGCGGGATTACCGGAGCCTGCTCCGACGATTCGGGATCACGGGGGAGGAGGGAGAGGGGAAAAAAGCGGTGAGCCCCAAGTGACCTTGTTGGGTTTCCCGACGTTTCCCGCTTTTCCTACCTGTCTCAGTACCGCTTCCCAGCGCCGGGCCGCCTTTTGGTTGGCCCCGCACCGGCCGGCCGCAGGGGTTGCCCGCGACCATTTCTGCTTCAGGCAGGTTCTGCGAGTTCCGCCGGGTCTTCCCGCGAAGACCCCTCGGGGCTCGAGCATAAGGTAGGGCGCGCTGCCGACGGCGTCAAGCCGTTTTTCATCAACAGGGCCCCAAACTGATGACGGGAGTCGCCGAAGGGATAGGCCAGGTCCTCTTCACGGCTGAGGCCATCCAGACGCGAGTCCGGGAGTTAGGTCAGGCGATTTCGGCCGACTATGCCGGGAAGGACCTGCTCCTGGTGACCATCCTCCGCGGGGGCATCTTCTTCCTGGTGGACCTCGCCCGGGCCATCAATATTCCGCTGGCCATTGACCTGATGGCGATTTCGTCCTACGGGCCGGGGGCGGACAAGCAGGGCGTGGTGCGGATCGTGAAGGACCTGGAGGAGCCCATCGGCGCCCGCCACGTCCTGGTGGTGGAGGACGTGATTGACACCGGCCTCACCATGAGTTCCCTCCTCCGCCACCTCGCCCCCCGGGAGCCTGCGAGCCTCAAGGTCTGCGTCCTCCTCGACAAGCCCGCGCACCGGATCGCCAGCCTCCCCATCGCCTACCGGGGCTTCGAGTGCCCCGACGTCTTCGTCGTCGGCTACGGCCTCGACTACCGCCAGCACTACCGTAACCTCCCCGACCTGGCCGTGCTCAAGACCGGCTCCCGGTAGTCCCGCCCACCGCCCGGTGCAGGGCCATGAAGTCCTCGCGGGTGTAGAGGGCGACGAAGGGGTAGCCCGCAGCCTCCACCCGTTCCCGCCCCCCCTCCTGCCGGTCCACGAGGACGGCGACCTGCACCACCCGGAAGCCCCCCTCCTCCGCCCCCCGGATCGCCTTCAGCGTGGACTCCCCCGTGGTGATGACGTCCTCCAGGATCGCGACCCGGGCCCCCTGCGCGCCATAGCCCTCGATCCAGCGCATGAGACCGTGGGGCTTCGGCTCCTTGCGGATGCTGAAGGCGTGGACCGGCTTGCCCTCCATCGCGCTGACGAACGCGACGGCGTAGGCGAGGGGATCGGCGCCGAGCGTCGGCCCTCCCACGGCCTCCGGGGAGGCCGCGCGGACCGCCTCCCAGAGGAGCCGGCCCACGAGCGGCATCGCCGAGGCGAGGAACGTGGTCGCCTTGCAGTTGATGTAGTACTGGCTCATCCGGCCGGAGGCGAGGCGGAAGGTGGGCTCGGGGCTGTACTGAAAAGAGTGCCGGTAGAGGAGGTGGAGGAGTTCCTGGCGGGCGTCCGGCATCGGGCCTCCGGGCGGCGGCGGGCTGCGGGGCGGCCAGACAATGGCACAGGGGTCAGGGGGTGTCAAGCGCGCGCGGTCGCGTTGTCGCTCCCGCCCCTGTGTGCTATCATCCCGCGTGTCCGCGCCGCCCGTCTGCGTGACGCTGTACACCAAGGCCGAGTGCCATCTCTGCGAGGAGATGGCGGCCGTGGTCGCGGCCGTGGCGGCGCGAGTGGCGCTCCAGGTGACGGCGGTGGACATCGCCGGCGACCCGGCGCTGCTCCGTCGCTTCCAGGACGAGGTTCCGGTTCTCTTCGTGGACGGGCGCAAGGCCTTCAAGTACCGGGTGACGGCAGGGGCGCTCAGGCGCCGGATCCGGCGGGCCCAGTGGGAGCGGCGGATCCTCGGCACCCCGCGGGAGTCTCCGGGGGGAGGATCGTGATGGGGAAGGCAGGCGCGCGCCCGGCCGCCATCGAGCAGGCCTACCGGAAGCAGTTCGCCGCCTCCGCCGAACTGTTCGAGAAGGCCCGCCGGCTCATCCCCGGCGGCATTACCCACGACATCCGCCACACCCTTCCCTTCCCGCCCTACATCGAGCGGGCGCGGGGCTCGCGCAAGTGGAGCGTGGAGGGGCACGAGCTCATTGACTACTGGGCCGGGCACGGGGCCCTGTTCCTGGGGCACCTGCACCCGGCGGTGGTCGCCGCGGTCAAGGGCCAGATGGACCGCGGGACGCACCCGGGCGGGTGCCATCCCCTGGAGGTCCGCTGGGCGGAACTGGTGACCCAACTGGTCCCCTCGGCCGAGCGGGTCCGTTTCACCCAGTCGGGGACGGAGGCGACCCAGCTCGCGCTGCGGCTGGCCCGCGCGGCCACGAGCAAGGAGAAGATCGTCAAGTTCGAGGGGCACTTCCACGGCTGGCACGACTACGCCGCCGTCGGCGTCAAGCCCCCCTACACGGCCCCCGTCTCGCGGGGGGTGCCGGTGGAAGCCCTCGAGCAGATGCTCCTGTGTCCCCCGAACGACCTCGAGGCGGTCCAGACGATTTTGGAGGCCCGGCGCGACGTCGCCGCGGTCCTGATCGAGGCGGGCGGCGGGAGCAGCGGAACCATCCCGACCGATCCGACCTTCCTCAAGGGCCTCCGGGACCTCACCGCGGCGCGCGGGGTGCTCCTCATCTTCGACGAGGTGATCACGGGGTTCCGGTACGCCCCCGGCGGCGCGCAGGAGTACTTCGGCGTCACGCCCGACCTCACCACCCTCGCCAAGATTCTGGCTGGCGGGCTCCCCGGCGGGGCCGTGGCGGGGCGGGGAGACGTGATGGACCTCCTGGCGTTCCGGGACGACCCCGCCTGGAACCGCCACCAGAAGGTGGCGCACGCGGGCACCTTCAACGCCAACCCGGTCTGCGCCGCGGCGGGGATCGCCACCCTGGAACTCATCGCCGACGGGCAGGCCCAGCGCCGCGCCAACAAGACGGGCGACGCGCTCCGGGCCGGCCTGAACGCGGCCGCGGAGCGGGTCGGGGCGGACCTCCGAGTGTACGGGGAGTCCTCCTGCTACTCTCTCTTCCTCGAGCCCGGTCGCCTCGGGGTGGACGTGAACGGGAAGAGCGGCCGCCGCGACCACACCGCGCTCCAGACCCACCCCAACATGCCCCTCTACCACACCCTCCGCTGCGCCATGCTCCTGAACGGCGTGGACCTCCAGCCGTTCCACGGCTGGCTCTCCGCGGTCCACAGCGACCAGGACCTGGAGCAGACCATCACGGCCTTCGAGAAGGCCCTCCGGATGATGCTGGAAGAGGGCTGCTTCGCCTGACGAAACCCGAGCCCGATTTCGTGCGCACCCATTCTCTGCCCGGGGCGTCTAAGCCTTCAGAGCCCCGCGGCCGGGGCGATGGGAGGATGATGCTGACCTGTCGGGAGATGACCCGGGTCCTCGCGGACTACCTGGACGGGACCATGCCGGCGGAGGACCGGTTGGTCCTGGATCGCCACCTGGATGCCTGTCCTTCCTGCCGGGCTTTCCTCAAGACCTACGAGGCCACGATCCGGCTGACGGGGATGCTGCCCTGCGAGGAGATGCCGGAGGACCTGAAGGCCCGCCTCGCCGCGTTCGCCCGCGGCCTCGCCGCCCGCTGACCCGCTCCGTCCCGCCCGAAACACCCTGACTGCTCTCGAGGGAGGGTTCGGCGTCTTCGCGCCGGGGCTTTCGCGTTGACATCCGCGCGCAGGCACCGATAGACTCAGCCCGGCCGAGCATGGTGCCCGCGTCGTCGCCTTCCTCCTCCGCCCGCCCGATGGAGGTCCCGTGACCGCGCCTCCGGAGCAGGTGCACGCTCTGCTCGATGCCCTGCGGGGCCTCGAGGCCGGCGCGCCCGCGCTCGAGGAGGGCCTGGCGCGCCTCTTCGCGCTCGGCGCATCCACCGCCCTCAAGCGGGCGCCGGCCTCCGCCGTGGTCCCGCTCCTCGTGGCGTTCCTCCGGGCGGCCGACGCGCCCGTCCTCGGGAAGGGGCTCGCCCTGGTGGCGCTGGAGCACCACGGCCTGGACACGAACGACCCCGCCCTCTTCAGCGCGACGCTCGACCTGCGGGCGATCTGGCAGGCCCAGGGCAGGCGCCCGGCCGAGCCCGGGGGATCGGCCCGAGAGGGGCGATGAGCGGGGGGCGCGCGGCGGTCCTGGGGGCGGGCGCCTGGGGAACCGCCCTCGCGTGCCTGCTCTCCTCCCGCGGTCAGCCGACGGTCCTGTGGGCCCGCCGCACCGAGATGGCGGAGGCCCTGCAGAAGGACCGGGAGAACCGCCTCTACCTGCCCGGCGTCCCCCTGCCCCCTTCCCTCACCGCGACGGATGACCTGAAGGAGGCGGTGGGAGGGGCCGGCCTGGTCCTCTTCGCCGTGCCGGCGCAGCACCTGCGCGCCATCGCGGGCCAGACCGCTGGCGCCCTCCACGACGCCCCCATCATCGTGAGCGCGGCGAAAGGCCTGGAGGTCGGGACCGGCCATCGGATGACCGAG
>JACPAU010000167.1 GCA_016180705.1 Candidatus Methylomirabilota bacterium | reverse complement strand
TTCGCGCGGATGGCGTCGGCGTGCCTGCCCGTCTGCGGAACCGGCGGAATGTTGAGGTCGGTTCCGGACACCTTGAACTGCTTGAGTTTTTCCAGGTTCTGCTGCGCGGACGCTGGCTGGGGTAGGGCAGCAAGCAGGATGGTGGCGAGCACGGCCATCGCAACGGCCTTCACCGAGCCCATAGGACCCCTCCTCCCTGGTGATGGGGCAATGAACCCTCATTCGAAAGCAGAAGCGGACAGACCGGCCTCCCTGGTGGAGCCCTGCTGCCTGCCTCGCACGGGAAGGACCTCTTTTGGAGTGATCCCAGGAAGGTGAGCGGCTTCTACCACGGAGGGATGCCCTCTGTCAAGGTGCCTGGCGTCTCTTTCCGGGGTGCCGCGCGCTGCATTTGCCGAACGGGACGTTCCGTAGTATCCTCCCCGAGGCGCACGGGACGGTATCCCCTGTCGGAGGAGCGGCGAGACGATGAGCCGAGGGTACGCGGTGGCGGTCGTGGGGGCCACGGGAGCGGTGGGGGAGACCCTCCTCGAGATCCTGGAGGAGCGGAAGTTCCCCGTCCGCGAACTCCGACTGCTCGCCTCGGAGCGGTCGGCCGGGAAGCGGCTTCGCTTCCAGGACGAGGAGCTCCCGGTCGCTCCGCTCACGGCCGACGCCTTCCGGGGGATCGAGTTCGCCCTCTTCTCGGCCGGGGCGGCCCGGAGCAGGGAATTCGCCCCGGCCGCGACTCGGGCGGGGGCCATCGTGATCGACAACTCCTCCGCCTTCCGGATGGACCCCGAGGTCCCCCTGGTCATTCCGGAGATCAACCCGGACATGGCCCTCCGCCACAAGGGCATCATCGCGAACCCCAACTGCACCGCCATCGTGATGCTCATGCCCCTCAAGCCCCTGCACGACTTCGCGCGCGTGAGGCGTGTGGTGGCGACCTCCTACCAGGCGGTCTCGGGGGCGGGGGCGAAGGCGATCGAGGAGTTGCGGCGGCAGGTGACGGCGTGGGTCGAGGGGAAGCCCCTCCCCGTGGAGGTCTTCCCGCACCAGATCGCCTTCAACGTGCTGCCCCACGTGGACGCGTTCCTGGAGAACGGGTACACGCGGGAAGAGATGAAACTGGTCTACGAGACCCGGAAGATCCTGGGGGACGAGCGCATCCTGGTCTCCCCCACGACGGTCCGGGTCCCGGTCTTCCGGGCGCACGCGGTCGCCGTGAATGTGGAGACGGAGCGGCCGGTCCCCGTCGCCACCGCCCGCGCGCTCTTCGCCGCCTTCCCGGGCCTCCGGGTGCTGGACGACCCTGCGCGCCTGGAGTACCCCATGCCGCTCTCCGCGGCCGGAACCGACGACTGCTACGTGGGCCGGATCCGGCAGGACCTGACTCGGGAGAACGGCTTGAACTTCTGGGCGGTGGGGGACCAGCTCCGCAAGGGCGCCGCCCTGAACGCCGTCCAGATCGCGGAACTCCTCACCCGGTAACCCGCCCCGGCCGCCGGCGGGGGCTGTGCAGCAGGGCTTCGGCCCTGCTTTTCTGTTTGACCGCCGATGCGGAATCTGCGCCTGCTCCTCGAATACGACGGCAGCGCCTACGCCGGCTGGCAGGTCCAGCCGGACCGGCCGACGGTGCAGGGCGCGCTGCAGGCGGCCCTCCAGCGTCTGACCGGGACGCCGGTCAGGGTGGTGGGCGCGGCGCGGACCGACGCCGGGGTGCACGCGCTCGGGCAGGTGGCGAACTTCAAGACCGAGAGCCCCCACCCCTGCGCCACCGTCCACCGGGCCCTGAACGCCCTGCTCCCCCGGGACATCGCGGTCCGCGAGGTGGCGGACGTCCCCCCGGCCTTCGACGCCCGGCGCAGCGCGACCGGGAAGACCTACCGCTACACCCTCCTGGTGCGCCCCGACCCCTCCCCGCGCTCCCGGGTCTGGAGCGTCCATGTGGCGCACCCGCTCGACGTCGCCGCGATGGCGAAGGGGGCGGCCGCCCTGGTGGGCCGCCACGACTTCTCCGCCTTCCGCTCCGCCTCCTGCGAGGCGGCCCATCCCGTCCGGATGGTCTGGGAGGCGCGCTTCCTCGAGGAGCCCCCCTTCTGCCACTTCGTCATCTCGGCGGACGCTTTCCTGCAGCACATGGTCCGGAGCATCGTCGGGACCCTCCTCGAGGTGGGGCGGGGCAAGCGCGCATCCGACGCGGTGGAGGCGATCCTCGCCGGCCGCGACCGGGGGCGCGCCGGCCCAACCGCCCCCGCCCATGGGCTCTGCCTCGAGAAGGTCCACTACGAGGCGCGGGCGGGCACCGCGCCTTGAAAGCCCCGGGCCTTCGTGCTACAACAGGGGCGTTTTTGCCGACGGGTGAGGAGAGCGCATGGCGCGCGGGTACGATTTCAAGGCCATCGAGGCGAAGTGGCAGCGGGTCTGGGAAGAGACCGGCGCCTTCCACGTCGAGGAGTCGAGCCCCCGGCCCAAGTACTACTGCCTCGAGATGTACCCCTATCCCTCCGGGAAAATCCACATGGGCCACGTCCGAAACTACTCCATCGGAGACGTGGTCGCCCGGTACCTGACCATGCGCGGGTACAACGTGCTGCACCCGATGGGCTGGGACGCCTTCGGGTTCCCCGCCGAGAATGCCGCCCTGGAGCACGGGATCCATCCCGCCAAGTGGACCTACGACAACATCGGGTACATGAAAGCCCAACTGAAAAAGATGGGTTTCTCCTACGACTGGCGGCGGGAGGTGACCTGCTCCGCCCCGGACTACTACCGCTGGAACCAGTGGTTCTTCCTCAAGATGGTCGAGCGGGGGCTGGCCTACCGGAAGCGGGCCCCGGTCAACTGGTGCGAGGCCTGCCAGTCGGTTCTGTCCAACGAGCAGGCGGAGGGCGGCGTCTGCTGGCGGCACACGGACACCCCGGTCGTCCAGAAGGAACTCGAGCAGTGGTTCCTCCGGATCACCGCCTACGTGGAGGAGCTGCTCGGCGAGCTGGACCGCCTCCCCGGCTGGCCCGAGCGCGTGCGGGTGATGCAGCGGAACTGGATCGGGAAGAGCGTCGGAGCCGAGGTGCAGTTCCCGCTGGCCGACCGGCCCGAGGCCCTCACCATCTTCACGACACGCCAGGATACCCTCTACGGGGCCACCTTCATGGTCCTGGCGCCGGAGCATCCCCTGACGGTCGCGCTGAGCCGGGGGACGCCGCACGAGCCCGTCGTCGCCGCCTTCGTGGACCGGGTCCGGCGGCAGAGCACGGCCGCCCGGAGCCGGGTGGACGCGGAGAAGGAGGGGGTCTACATCGGGGCCTCCGCCATCAACCCGATGATGGGCGAGCGGATCCCGATCTGGACGGCCAACTTCGTCCTGCTGGAGTACGGAACCGGCGCCGTCATGGCGGTCCCGGCCCACGACCAGCGGGACTTCGAGTTCGCCCGCAAGTACCGCCTGCCCATCCGGGTCGTCATCCAGCCGCCCGGGGGGACCCTGGATGCCGCCGCGATGCGGGAGGCCTACGTCGGCGAGGGGACGATGGTGAACTCCGGTCCCTTCACCGGCGTCCCGAGCGAGCGCGGACGGGAGCAGGTGATCGAAGACATCGAGCGCCGGGGAATCGGGAAGCGGCAGGTCAATTACCGGATCCGGGACTGGCTGATCTCGCGCCAGCGGTACTGGGGCACCCCCATCCCCATCATCTACTGCGACGGCTGTGGCATGGTCCCGGTGCCGGAGCGGGACCTCCCGGTCCTCCTCCCGGAAAACGTCGAGATCACCTTCATGGGCGGCTCGCCGCTCGCCCGGGTCCCGGAGTTCGTCGCCGTCTCCTGCCCCCGGTGCCGGAAGCCGGCCCGCCGGGAGACGGACACGATGGACACCTTCGTGGACTCCTCCTGGTATTTCCTCCGGTTCACGAGCCCGGGGGAGGATCGGCAGCCCCACGACCCCGCCAAGGCGAACTACTGGATGGCGGTGGATCAGTACATCGGCGGGATCGAGCACGCGGTCCTGCACCTCCTGTACGCCCGGTTCTTCACGAAGGTGATCCGTGACCTGGGGCTGCTCCGGGCCGGAGAGCCGTTCCTGAACCTCCTGACGCAGGGGATGGTCTGTAAGGAGACCTACCGGTGCCCCGAGCACGACTGGCTGCTCCCGGAGGAGGTGAACGCCAAGCTCCAGTGTGTCCGGTGCGGCCGCCCGGTCGAGGTGGGCCGGACGGAGAAGATGTCCAAGTCCAGGAAGAACGTGGTGGACCCCGATGACCTCCTGGACCAGTACGGGGCCGACACGGCCCGCCTCTTCTCCCTCTTCGCCGCCCCGCCCGAGCGGGACCTGGAGTGGTCCGAGCAGGGGGTGGAGGGGGCGTTCCGCTTCCTGAACCGCGTCTACCGCCTCGTCGAGGAGCGCGGGCCGGCCCTCGCGGGGACGAAGGACCGGGCGGCTGGGGCGGCACCCGCGGAGGTCGGCGACCTCCGC
>JACPAU010000166.1 GCA_016180705.1 Candidatus Methylomirabilota bacterium | reverse complement strand
GACGGGAAGGTCATCCGGCTGGCCATCCCGCCGCTCACGGAGGAGCGGCGGAAGGAGTTGGCCAAGGTCGTCCGGAAGCTGGCCGAGGACGGGCGGGTGGCGGTCCGCAACGTCCGGCGCGACGCCAACGATCGCCTGAAGGCCCTGGAGAAGGAGAAGAAGATTTCGGAAGACGCGCTGCGGAAGGCCCTGGACCAGGTCCAGGACCTGACGACCCGCCTCATAAAGGAGATCGACGACCTGCTGGCCAAGAAGGAGAAGGAGATCCTGGAGTTTTGACCCCCTCCTGGCCCGCCCTTCGCCTCGTGGTGCCGGCCGCGGCGTCCCGCCGCGGTTGACCCGCTCCGCCCGGAGCGGGTCCGCCTCCCGGAGCCCTGCCCCGCGCCCGCTCCTCGCCGGGGGTGTCCCGATGCACCTGAAGCGGATCCTGACCGCGGCGGTTCTCCTCCCCGCTGTCCTCCTGCTGACCTGGTTCGGCTCCCCCCTCGTCTTCGCGGCGATCCTGGCGGCGGTGGCGGGGCGGGTGGCGTGGGAGTTCTACGGGCTGCTCGGCGCGCGGTTCGGCCCGCTCCCGCGGCCGCTCGGCGTCCTGCTGGCGGCGGCCGTGGCGGCCGCCCCCGGCCTGCCGGCCGGCGCCGAGGGGACGCTGCTCCTGCTCGCCCTCGCGGTGATGGCGACCGCGGTCAGCCTTCTCCTGCGGCCCGGGAGCCTCGAGCCCGGCCTGGGGGTGCTCGCCGCCACCCTTCTCCCGGTCCTCTACGCGGGGGGCCTCCTGGGATTCGCCGCGGCACTCCGGGTCCTGCCGGGCGGCCGCGAGCATGTCCTCTACCTCATGACCGTCACGTGGGTGGCCGACACGGCCGCGTTCTACGCGGGCAGCGCGCTGGGACGCACCCCCCTCGCGCCGAGGGTGAGTCCGCGCAAGACGGTGGAGGGGGGCCTGGCCGCCCTGGCCGCGGGAGGGTGCGCCTCCGTCCTCTTCCAGCGGGCAGTGGGCGGAACGGTTCCCTGGTGGGGCGCGCTCCTCCTGGGCCTCCTCCTGGTGGCGGCGGGGCAGGTGGGAGACCTGGCGGAGTCGCTCTGCAAACGGAGCGCCGGCGTGAAGGATGCTGGGGGCCTCCTGCCGGGGCATGGCGCGCTCCTGGACCGCCTCGACAGTCTCCTCTTCGCGGCGCCGGTTCTCTACCTGCTGGTGCGGCTCCGGTGGCTGTAGGGACCGGGGGAGAGGGCCGGGGGTGGCGGCGGTGGGCCCTCGCGCTCCTGAGCGGGGCCCTCCTAGCCTCGGCCTTCCCTCCCCTGGACTGGTGGCCGGTGGCGTTCCTCGGCCTCCTCCCCCTCCTCGTGGCAGCCGCCGGCGAGCCTCCGGCGCGGGCCGCGTGGCTGGGGTTCGCGAGCGGGATGGCCTTCGCCCTCCTCAGCATCCCCTGGGTCGTGGTGACGATGGTCCGGTACGGGCAGATGCCCGTGTGGGGCGCCGGGGGGGTCCTGCTCGCCCTCGCTGCCTACCTCGCCTGCTACCCGGCCGCCTTCACCTTCGCCCTCAGCCGCTTCCCGCTCCCGCCGGCCGCCTTCCCCGTGGGGGCGGCGGCCCTCTGGACCGCCCTGGAGTACCTGCGGACCTACGCGCTGAGCGGCTTCCCGTGGAACCTCCTGGGCTACTCCCAGCTCCCGAACCTCCCGTTCGCCCAGGTGGCGACGGTCACGGGGGTCTACGGGATCTCCTTCCTCCTGGTCCTGGCCAGCGCGGCCGCCGCCGCGCCGCTCCTGCCCGGCGCCTCCCCGCGGGGCGTCTGGGGGACCATCACGGCTGCGGGCTTGCTGATCGGGGCGGCGCACGGAGCGGGCCTCTGGGCCCTGCGCGGGGCGGACGCGGCCGCCCCCGCCCCCCTCCGGGTCGGCGTGGTGCAGGGGAACATTGAGCAGGCCCTGAAGTGGTCGCCCGCCGCCCTGGATCTCACCCTGGACACCTACAGTCGGCTGAGCGCCCAGGCGGCGGCGGCCGGAGCGGACCTCATCGTCTGGCCGGAGACCGCGGCGCCGCTCCTCCTCCGCCACGACCCCGTCCGCCTCGCGTACGTCCGGGCCCTCGCACAGTCCCTCGGCCGCCCCGTGCTGGTCGGCGCCCCCGACCGGGCGGCAGGGGAGCCGATCCGCCTGCAGAACAGCGCGATGCTCTTCGGGCCCGACGGCCGCCTGCTGGCCAAATATGATAAGATGCACCTCGTGCCGTTCGGCGAGTACGTCCCGCTGAAGCCGCTCCTCTTCTTCGTGGACAAGGTCGCCACCGGCATCGGGGACTTCGTGCCCGGCGAGAGCCGGACCGTCTTTGGCGTCCCGGGGGGCACCTTCGCCGCGAGCATCTGCTTCGAGGTCATCTTCCCGGCCGAGGTCCGGGCCGCCGTGGCCGGCGGGGCGGAGTTCCTGGTGAACATCACCAACGATGCCTGGTTCGGGCGGAGCGCGGCGCCGGCGCAGCACCTGCGGATGGCCGCGTTCCGCGCCCTGGAGACGCGGCGGTACCTGGCCCGGGCCGCCAACACGGGGATCTCGGCCGCGGTGGACCCGTACGGCCGGGTGCTGCGCTCGACAGGCCTCTTCGAGGAGGCGGTCCTGGTCGAGGGGGTCCGCCCCCGGCGGGACCTCACGCCGTACGTGCGGTTCGGGGATTGGTTTGCCGCGGCGGCCAGCCTGGCGGCAGCCGGGTGGATGCTCCGCGCGTGGGCCGCGGAGCGACGGGCAGCCGGGAGGGGAGAGACGGGATGGCGGACCTAGATGTCCGGCGGAGGGTCGAGGCCCTGCAGGCGAAGCTCGCGGGTCTGCGGGGCTACCTTTGACCTGCCGGGGAAGCAGGCGCGGACGAGAGCCATCGAGGAGCAGAGCCAGGCACCCGACTTCTGGAAGGACCCCGAGGCCGCGCAGCGCCTCCTGAAGGAACTGCGCGAACTCAAGGAGCAGATCGCCCTCTTCGAGGGCCTGCAGCGCTCCCTGGAGGAGCAGGCGGGCCTGTACGATCTGGCGCGGGCGGAGGGGGAGGAGACCCTCCTCCCCGAGATCGGGGCGGCGGTCGAGTCGCTCGAGCGTGAGGTCGGGCGCCTGGAGCTGGAGACCGTCCTGTCGGGGAAGCACGACCGGGGCAACGCGATCCTCTCCATCAACCCGGGGGCCGGCGGAACGGAGTCGCAGGACTGGGCGGAGATGCTCCTCCGGATGTACCTCCGCTGGGCGGAGGCCCGCGCGTTCCGCACCGACATCCTGGAGCTGCAGCCGGGGGAGGAGGCGGGGATAAAGGGCGTGACCGTGACGGTCGCCGGGCCCAACGCCTACGGATACCTGCGGGCCGAAACCGGGGTCCACCGTCTGGTCCGCATCTCCCCCTTCGATGCCTCTCGCCGCCGCCACACCTCCTTCGCTTCGGTGTACGTCTATCCGGAACTGGAGGAGGACATCCAGGTCGTCGTTGAAGAGCGGGATCTGCGGATCGAGACGTTCCGCTCGACCGGGGCGGGCGGCCAGCACGTTAACGTGACCGACTCGGCCGTCCGCATCACGCACCTGCCCACCGGGATCGTGGTCTCCTGCCAGAACGAGCGCTCCCAGCACAAGAACAAGGCCATGGCCATGAAGGTGCTCCGGGCCCGCCTGTACGAGCGGGCGCGGCAGGAGCAGGAGCAGGAACTGGAGCGGCTCGGGGGGGAGAAGAAGGAGATCGCCTGGGGAAGCCAGATCCGCTCGTACGTCCTCGCGCCCTACCAGCTGGTGAAGGACCACCGGACCGGGGTCGAGACCGGGAACGTGGAGGCGGTCCTCGACGGCCGGATTGATCCGTTCATCGAGGCCTATCTCTTCCGCGGGCAGCAGAAGCCGGAGGCGACCACGAAGAAATGACGGGAGACGCTCCGCGGGACAGTATTATTGTTTTACTTTAATTATACTCGCTCATAGTATTGATATTACTGGTGAATATAACTATGGACAATGAGCCGAACGAACTGATCCGCGAGCGGCTCAGGAAGCTCGAGGAACTCCGGGCGCAGGGGGTGGACCCGTACGCTTCCCGTTTCCGGGTCCAGGACCGTCTAGGGGACCTGCTCACTCGCCACGGCGACAAGCCGGCCGACGCGTTAGCGGCGGAGGAGGTCCCGGTGCGCGCCGCCGGGCGGCTGATGGCCATCCGGGCCCACGGGAAGGCGACGTTCGCCGATCTTCGGGATGGCTCTGGCCAGGTCCAGATCTACCTGAAGCAGGAGGTGGTCGGGCCGGCCCAGTACGAGCAGGTGCGCCGGCTGGACGTGGGGGATTTCGTCGGGGTCGAGGGGCACCTGTTCCGGACCCGGACCGGAGAGATGAGCGTCCGGGTGAAGACGTTCACGCTCCTGACGAAGGCCGTGCGGCCCCTCCCCGAGAAGTGGCACGGGCTGACCGATGTGGAGACCCGGTACCGCCGGCGCTACCTCGACCTG
>JACPAU010000165.1 GCA_016180705.1 Candidatus Methylomirabilota bacterium | reverse complement strand
CCTCCTGGTGGGATCGGCGCGCCTCATAGCCGAGTACAACGGCCTGGACAAGGTCGGGCACATCCGGGACAAGCTCATCCACCTCATCGCCTACGCCGAGACGCTCCGGGCGCTCATCCGGCAGGCGGCGCTCGAGTTCCGGGTGGTGCCGCCGGGGATCGCCGTGCCGAGCCCCCTGCTGGTCAACATCGCCAAGCACCACTTCGCCAGCGGGTACGCCCAGGCGGTCGCCTGGGTCCAGGAGATCGCGGGGGGCCTGCTGGTGACCGGCCCCGGGCAGGAGGACTGGGAGAACCCCGAGACGCGCCCCCATCTCGAGCGCTATTTCGGAGGCGCCAAGGGGGTGGCGGCCGAGCACCGCCTGCGCCTCATGAATTTGATCCAGGACCTCACTGCCTCGGACTTCGGCGGCTACCAGGCCGTGCTGGCCATCCACGCCGAGGGCTCGATCGAGGCCGAGAAACTCGCCGCCTTCCGCGCCTACGACCCGAAGCCGGCCGTCGCCTACGCCAAGCGCCTGGCCGGCATCCCCGAGGCGTAGTGGTGGGGTCGCTTCCCCGAGCAGGCAGTTCGCTGACGTGACCTTTCGGCAACATCCCAGCCTGACCCTCCTGGTTGCACCCAGTCCTCCGCGGCGTGCCGTTCACGAGAGGCCCCAGGCGCGCTCGGGACCGGGGCAGCCAGCGGGCCCGGGCCACCCCGAGCGGGGATCCGTCCCCCTGTCGTCCGCGCGCTCCCCGACAGGTCCTTCATCTACCTCGTATCCTGGCGCCACCCCGAGGGTAGGCCCCGCTGGAGGCCGCGAGCGCCCCGGCGATCCTGAGGGGAAGCACCGAGAAAGAGTTTTAGAATTCTTCCTTGCTGGAACCAGCGGGATCACGGGTTCGCCATGGGTTCTCGGCTCAGGTTCAAGCGGGAGCCGCTGACACGGGCATAGTTCTGCAGCTGCTCCCCGGGTGCGCTACACCAGGAACCAAACGGACCCCGGCCGCGTTGAAGTAACTGAGGCACCGCTCGTCCTCACGGATCTCCACTCCAGGAAGGAGGAACAGCCGTGTCCAGAGACCTGATGCGAGCAACCGCGGCGGCCCTGGTGGGCCTGGCTCTCGCGGTGGGATGAATGGCGGGCGCGGCCGAGACGAACTTGGTGGACCTGAAGGTCTTCGCCTCCCGAAACGGCGACATCGCCGGCGTCGGGAGCCGGGGGTTCCTGGTGGACCTGGTCACGGATGAAGATGGCAACGGGATCCGACGCCGGACCTCGCCAGCCGTCGAGGCGGCGCCGCAGGGAGGCAGGCAATGACCAAGGAACGGCGCATCCGGGCCTTCGGGACCGTGTTGGCCGTGGCCGCGGCGGCGTTCGGCGGCGGTCCGGCGGCGGGGGACACCGTCTACGTCGCAAACGAGGGCTCCGGCACGGTCTCCGTCATCGATTCCAGGACCAACTCCATTACCGCCACCATCGGCCTCGGGTCCGATCCCGGCATCACCGGCACCCCCCAGCCGGACGGCCCGTTCAACGCCGAGACGCAGCACCACAACCCCTTCTACAACGGGCATGTGGGCGCGCACGGGCTCTGGCTCACGCCCGACGGGGCCGTTCTTCTCGTCGCCAACCGCATCTCGGGCACGATCGTTGCCATCGACACAGCGACGAATACGCTCCTGGGCTACGCCCCGGTCGGCCGTGAGCCCCACCTCGCGACGGTGCGACCCGGGGGCAAGGAGGCCTGGGTGGCCATCCGCGGGGAGGACCACATCGACGTGCTGAAGCTCGACCGGGAGGACCTCTTCAAGCCAGGACAGCGGCGGACGGATCGGATGAAGACGGTCGCGACTATCGGCACGGTGCGCGGCCCGTCCATGGTGACTTTCTCTTCGGACGGGCGCTTCGCGTTCGGGAGCTTTACCTGGTGCACAAGGGAGCCCAGAAGCTCTCGATCCTGCGGACCGATGACCTCAGCTTCGTGGTGGAGGGCATGCCGATCGGACCGTGCGCGAACCACGTCTGGTTCGTGGGGAAGCTCGCCTACGTCACGATCGGTGGGTCGCCTCCGTGCGCCCCGGCGGGGGTCGATCGCGACGGAAAGGTGGTCATCCTGGATCGGGCGACCCACAAGGTCGTGCGTGAGCTGACGGGTCCCGCGTTCACCGGCGACCCCCACGGGATCTGGGGCACGGCCGACGCGCGGTTCCTGTACTTGGGACACGAGCGGGGGAACCGCGTGACCGTTATCAGCACGGGGAACCCGGATGATCCTGCCGACGACAGGGTGGAGGGCACCGTGACCGGCTCGCCCAGGGACCTGGGCTTCCTGAAGCAGCCGATCGATGTCGTCATCAAGCGCTAGGAACCCGGCAAATCCCGCCTCGCCCCCTCTCCCGGAGGTCGAAGGAAGCAGCGCACCGAGGAAGCCGAACGGGTGTCCGGATGCATCTGCGCTCGTTTGCACGAGCCAGCTCTGAATCTTGTCGAGCTTGTTCCCGCCGGACGGCGCACCTGGCGCCACTGCCCTCATGAAGACGTTGTTGATCTCGCTGTGGGTTTCAAAGTCTCACAGGACCGCCGCGACCTCGGCGTTGACCGGTTCCGGTGTCTGAACCCGCGGTGGCATCTACCGTTCCCGTCGCGGAAGCAGGTCCCGCCGGGTCGCAGCCAACTTCGCCATCTCGCCTTGGTGTCCAACGAGAGCGGGTTCGTCGAACAGCATGAAGCCGTGGCCGAAGGAGTCCGTGGACACGTAACTCGGGTCCGGGCCAGCCGACCGATCCCAACCGGATGGTCAAGTTCCTCAACCGGATCCTGGGCGCCGGAGGCCCTGAGCAAGAGTGAGGGTGCAGACGCCCGTATGCCACAAAGGAGGGCATTCGGCGCTAACCAGCCCGTCGTCTGACGAGCGAGAGGAGGATGCGCATGGCTAGATTACTCGTCACTGCCACCTACGGGGTCGACAACTCCACCAGAGCCGGGCTCCCGTTCTTCGTCGCCCGGGGCGCCAAGGAGTCCGGGATCGACGTCGGCATCGTGCTCGCCGCTGATGCCACCTTGCTCGTCCGGCCGGAGCTGCGCAGGCATATCCAGCCGGCAGGCATCCCCCACCTGGAGGAACTCTTCCAGTTTGCCGTGGATCACAAGATCCCGATCTATGTTTGAGGGGGGTGAGCCCAGGCCCGGGGGGTCTTGGACGAAGACCTCAAGCGAGTTCCGGTGGCACAGAAGATCGACGTGAAGCGCTACGCGCAGCTGATTATGGAATACGACAGGACAGTGGTCTACTGATGGATTGATTCGAAAGGGAGCTTATGCCCGCAGCCACTGACCATCTCCGATAACAGGGGCTAGACGAGTTGGCCTCCTCTGTTTCTGGTCGGCGTCGCCGGGCGATATTCCCCCAGGCAGATCGGCGGGCCGCTGTTCAACGACGGGGTGTAATCGGAAAGGCCTGAACGCGAGAAACAGTCCGCTGGGTTCCCGGGTGCGCTCGCGCCCCGCTCCAGAAGCCGCCCGGCCCGCTGGCAGTCCCGGCAAGCAGCAGGGATTACATCAGTCCCCGGTGTTCGGGGAGAACGTCAGGCGCCCTTCGTCAGAACCAGGTACATGATGAGGGCGGTCCCTACAACGACCCCGATGGCGTAGAGGACCGGCTGGGAGGCAGGGATGCGCTTGCCGCCGACCGCCCGCTTGATCTGGACCGAGACCAGGCCGTCCAGGCCCAACAGGGCGACCACCAGGAGGAGTTTCACCAGGAGCCAGGTGGCGGTAAGCGGGGCGCGGGTCAGGTGCAGGAGAGCGAGGCCGGCGATGAAGAGCACACTGAAAGCCGGCACCTCCACGAAGAGGTGCAGCCGCCGGTGCAGCAGGCCCACCACCGGGCGCGCGTCGGCCGATCCCGGAGCGGCGAGGCGGCCCAGCATCAAGACGCGCGCCATGAGGCTTCCGAGCCAGAAGACGATGGCCGTCATGTGGAGCGTGAGGACGAAGGCAAGGCCCTTAGGCATGAGTCCCTCCCGCATCGAAAGTATGAAAATTATCCGGCCCGCGCCTCCTGCGGCAGGTACTGGAGCCGGTAGAGCCGGGCGTAGATCCCGTCCCGCCGGAGCAGGTCCTCGTGGCTTCCCTCCTCCCGGATCCGGCCGCGGTGGACGACCAGGATCCGGTCCACGAACCGGACCGTCGAGAGGCGGTGGGCGATGATGAGGGCCCTGCGCCCCTTGAGGAGGGTCCGGAGCGCCTCCTGGATGAGGCGCTCGGTCTCGGTGTCCACCGAGGAGGTGGCCTCGTCCAGGATCAGGATCCGGGGGTCGAAGGCCAGCGCCCGGGCAAAGGCCAGCAACTGCCGCTCCCCCTGGGAAAGCGTGGCTCCCCGCTCCTGCACGGGCTCGGCGAACCTCCCCGGCAGGCGGCGGATGAAGGTGTCGGCGCGGACCCGCCGGGCCGCCGCCTCCACCGCCTCCGCGGCGATCCGCGGGTC
>JACPAU010000164.1 GCA_016180705.1 Candidatus Methylomirabilota bacterium | reverse complement strand
CCCAGGGGGCCGGGGGCCGGGGCGGCGCCGGCGACAGGACCCGGACGTTGTCACTTTGATTCTGTCGTTTGTCTTAGGCGGCCCGGACCAGCACCTTCCGTTCCCGGGGACCATCCAGCTCGACCAGCATCACGCTCTGCCAGCGCCCGAGCAGGAGGCGCCCGTCGCCATACGGGATCGTCTCCCCCGGTCCCAGGATGGCCGCCTTGATGTGGGCGGCCGCGTTGTCGTCAATCCGGTCATGCCGCCACTTCCCTTCGGGGACCAGGGCCGCCAGGGCATCGAGCAGATCCAGCCCGATGTTGGGGTCGGCATTCTCGTTGATGACGATCGCCGCCGTGGCGTGCGGAACGTAGACGCAACAGATCCCCTCGCCCCCCTGCCGCTGGACGATCGCGGCGACCTTCTCGGTGAGATCCACGACCTGGGTCTTCTCCTTTGTCCGGATCAGGAACTCGTGGATCATCGGCTCTTCCCTCCATGATCCCCGGCCTCGCGGAAGGCGGGAAAACAAAACCCCCGGGTTCCTCGCGGGACCCGGGGGTCAGCGATTGCTCCGGTAGCGCTAGCGGCAGACCCTCTCCCAACGCCCCGGCACCCACGCCCCGTAGTAGGTGGTGAACCCTCCGCCCTGATCCCGGGGGACCTCCTGCCAGCCGCCCTCGACCCAGACCGACCGGCACGCCGGGGCCGGCGCGTAGTAGACGGGCGGGACCGCGTGGTAGACCGGAGGGTAGTAGTAGACCCCGTAGGAGGGGACGGCAGGATAGTAGACGTATGGGTGGCTGATAGTGTGGAGGAAGACGGCCGTCGCCGCGCCGGCTATAAACCCGACTCCGAAATTGTTGCCCCCGTGGCCCCTGTGGCCCCTGTGTCCAGCCTCGACCGGGGCGGCCAGCCCCCCCAGGACCAACACCGCGACCAGGCAAACCGCTGTGAGCGTCCGCATGGCTCTCTCACCTCCCCGAAGGATCCGACCCTGGTCGGATTCTACCCGCCTTAGACCCCGCCAGGCAAGAGAGGTTGAACCGGCTCAGGGCCTCCTGCCGCCGCTCCACCCTTCTTGACGCACCCGCATCCCATCCTTTTCGACCCTGCGAGGGTGCCCCCGAATTCACCTGGATTTTTTTGACGCCCGGCTCTAAATTACAAGTGACTCCCGAGAGGTTCCGGGCTACGGGCCTGCGGTTGGGTTACGCACGGTCCCCGTACGGGACAGCAGAAGCCACGGGACGGGGTCACTCGGGAGTCATTCCTTTTTGTCCCGCCCCCGCCCGAACCCGCTCCCCCTTCCGCGCAACCCACAGGTAGAGCAGGACGGTGACGGCTGCCAGGAGGAAGGTGAGGGCCGTGATGGTCCCCTGGGAGAGGCCGGGGTACACGACGGGCTCGATGTACCGCGCGATGAAGCTGGGCTCACCGCCGCGCTCCGCCCAGCCTCCCCGAAGCCAGATCTCGAGGGCCGTGATGGGACACAGGAAGGCGAATCCCTGGATCACGACGGCCAGGCCGATGGCGACCAGGTGGACTTTCCGGAGCCGGGGCCAGCGCAGGGAGAGCAGTGGGCCCAGGATGAGGAACAGGATGTAGAGGAAGTGGACCACCACCACCAGGTCAGCCAGCCACGCCCGCATCGCCCTTCCCCGCGTGTCGCCTTGTCTTTTCCCCGCCTCGCGGCTATTCTAGCCGGGGTCCGGCCCCCGGTAACGCGCGCCCACCTTACGCACCAGGAGGAGACGGGTATGATCCGGCTCGAGCTGGAGCGCCTGCGCAACCCCCACACGAAGGTCAGCGAAGGGGCCCGGGTCCTCATCACCAAGTGGGACCAGGAGGGGGACCGCATTCTCCTCACGCCTCCCTGCCGCACGGCGCCCGAGCTGAACCGCCACCTCGACCAACTGATCAAGCAGCTCCAGGACATTCGGGAGCAGGGCCTGGTCTACCTGGCCGGCATCTTCCGCGAGTAGTCCGCGTCCCTCTCGCCGCCCAACCCCCCCGCCTCCCGGCCGAGACCGGTCCCCGCCACGAGCCGCCGGCGGACGGCCCCGGGGCGCGCTCAGGCCAGCCGGCGCTCCACCTTCGCCAGCTCGGCCCGCATCGCCTGCAGCATGAAGTTGATGTCGCTCCAGAGGGCGACGAACTGGAATCCCTCCTCGATCCGCTGATTGAGGACCGCCGCGTTGCCGGTATGGATCCCGGACGCGACGCCCTGACGCTTTGCGGCGTCGCGGACCATCCGGAGCGCTTCCTCGAAGGCGGGATCCTTCTGCTCGTAGCCAGGCCTGAGGCCCATGGAGGCCGACAGGTCGGTGGGGCCGATGAAGCAGGCGTCGAGGCCGGGGACCTTCAGGATGGGGTCGGCCCGGCGGACCGCCTCGATGTCCTCCAGCTGGATCACCAGGACGATCTCGTCGTTCGCCCGGGCGAAGTAGGTCTTGGCATCCGTGCCGAAGGCGCGGGCGTGCCGGGGGCTGGCGGCCATGCTCCGCTTCCCCGCGGGGGGGTACCGGCACCACTCGACGGCGGCAGCCGCCTCGTCCGCCGTCCGCACCATCGGCACCACGACCCCCCACGCCCCCGCGTCCAGGACCCGCTTGAAGTTCTCCTCGGTGTTGGCCGGGATCCGCACCATCGGGGCACACCCCATCCCCCCGACGGCCTGGAACATCGCCGTCGCGGTCTCGATCCCGATCGGGCTGTGCTCCATGTCCACGACCAGCCAGTCGAAGCCCAGCGCGGCCACCGCTTCCGCGGTAATCGGGCTCCCGATGTTCAACCAGGTGCCGACAGCCGGTCTGCCGTCCTTCAACAGGCGCTTCACCCGGTTCTCGCGCATCTTGCCTCCTGCATGACGGGCAGCGGCGGGGCGGAGAGGAGGCGATCAGGCAGAGAAAGGGTACCGTTGGGCCAGCGGGATGTCAATCGGAGGGGGCGGGGCCGGCGGAAGGGAAGCGGCAGCGGAAAGGAAGCGGCAAGAGAAGAAGCCCGGGGAACTGCTCCTCCCCGGGCTTCCTTCCTGATCGCTCCCTCCCCCCCGAGAGCGCGATCCGGCCGCTCCACTCATAGGGGACCCCATCCCATAGGACAATCCCATATTTGCAATTTTTCTTCCCAATTCTGCAAATCTTCGCTGTGTGCTTACGGAGATCTAGGTCAGCCGATTCCAGGGGTGCGCTCGGGACCAGCGGGGGCGGCGTCGAGACGCTGGACGGGGGGCTCGCCGGGGGCGGCCTGCCTCTCCTGTTGGCCGCAGTCCCCGCAGTCGGCCGGCGAGCCGCCGCCGCTCCCGCGCCGCCGCGGCCAGACCCTCCATCCGACAACGCCCACCACCGTAAGGGAGGCAGCGGCAAAGAGGAGCGCCCCGGGCGACAGGTCCCAGGGGGGCATCCCCCCCAGCGTGCGCCCGACCATCCAGAAGACCAGGACCCAGGCGCTCGTCCCGACAACGTCCAGGAGGAAGAAGAGGGGGTAGGGGACGCGGAAGGTGCCCGCCAGAGCGGGGATGAGCTGGCGGATGCCGGGCAGGAACTTCCCCACCAGGATGGACGCGAGACCCAGCCGCTGGTACGTCCGCTCGACCCTGCTCACGCAGCCGCTGGAGTTCCGCGTGAAGCGGCAGACCGCCCGGACCACGCCGGAGCCACGCCGCCGGCCGAGCCAGAACCAGAGGCTGTCGGCAGCCAGGACCGCGAGCAGCATCAGGGGGAGGGCCAGGTTCAAGCGGAGGTAACCCTGGCCGGCCAGCAGGCCTCCGACGAGCAGGATGCTCTCGCCCGGGATGGGGAGGCCCAGGTATTCCAGGGCCAGCCCGAGGAAGAGCGTCGAGTACCCGAACGGCCCGGAGAGGGCCGCCAACCAGTTCATCCGACAACACCTCAGCAGGCAAAGGCCGGCCCCTCTCCGCCCGACTCCCGCCGATGACAGTGGACCGAGAGGGTCACCCTAGAAGATGCCCGGGGGCGGGGAGGAGATTCGGCCGCGGCCGGTCCTCGAACGGGGTCCCACCGGCGCGGAGCGAGGTTGTCCGCCCCCTTCCCTGGTGGGTATACTGCCTTCGGCCATCGGACGAGGGCCTGAGCCGCCAGGGAAAGGGCGCGGTTCCGGCCCGCTCCCCTTGCGGCCGGGGTGGAAATGGCAGGCGGTATGAAGTCTCTCGTATCTCGTCGGGGGGGCAGCCCTCCCCCCGGTCCACCGCCGGAGCCCGCATGGGCCGGCTGGGCGGATGAGAGGCTCCTCGACCTGCGGATGTGCGATCTGCACCTCCAGATCGAGGGGACCGAGCTGGAAGGGCGGATCGTCCAGCTCTACCGGGAACTGGAGGACCGGGGACTGCGCTTCCGGCCCCATTTCTGGACGCCCATCGCGGAGGGCCGGAAGGAACTTGGCGAGGAGGACTGGAAGCGCCTCCTCTACCTCTCTCACACCGACAAGCGGAGAGCCTTCGAGGAGTACGCGGCCTTCTATCTCTCGACGTCGGGCCGAGGAGGACTGGAAGCGCCTCCTCTACCTCTCTCACACCGACAAGCGGAGAGCCTTCGAGGAGTACGCGGCCTTCTATCTCTCGACGTCGGGCCAGACCTACTGGTCGGACACGCACCAACTGAGCCTCTATCTCGACAACTACCACCAGTGGCTGGACCAGCGCCTCGGCGCCGCCGATCGGGCCACGGAGATGATCACCGAGATCTACGTACCCCGCCAGGCGCTCACCCCCTTCCTCGGCGATGTCCGGAAAGAGTTCCGCCAGAATCGGATGGAGGTGAGCTACGGGACCATCCGGCTCATCGAGAAGGACGACGAGTCGTTCCTGGCCTGGGCCCGGCAGCCCTATGCCTGCATCATCTTCAACCTGCACGTCGTGCACACGCCGCAGGGACTCGACCGGGCCGGGCGTGCTTTCCGCAGCCTGATTGACCTGGCGATCGCGTATGGAGGGAGCTACTACCTCACCTACCACCGGTGGGCCACCCGGCGACAGGTGGAGACCTGCTACCCGCAGTTCCCCGAGTTCCTCCGGTGGAAGCGGACGTACGACCCCGAGGAGCGGTTCCAGAGCGACTGGTACCGCCACTACAAAAGCATGTTCGCGGACGTGGTGTAGCGCCCGGCGGAGGCGTCGGCCATGGCGAGCACTCCCGGAAACCCGTTCCTGATCCAGGACATCCCCGGCTTCACACCCCAGATCGGTCGGCTCGTGGTGATGATGAACTATGCGCGCCTCACCACGCTTGACGCCGTGCAGGGCCTCACGCCCGGCCAGATCGACCACCTGCACGACCCCCGGAGCAACACGATCGGGGCCCTGCTGGGCCACATCGCCGCCGTGGAGATGGTCTACCAGGTGCAGACGTTCGAGGGCCGGGAGCTCAATGCCGAGGAAAGGGCGCAGTGGGGGACGTTTCTCGATCTCGGCGAACGAGCCCGGAGGGAAAATCGAGGTCACCCGCTCGAGTACTATTCGCAGGTGCTGGGGGACGTCCGACAGAAAACGCTGGGGGAGCTCGCCCGGCGGCGCGACGACTGGCTCTACGAGCAGAGCCCCTTCTGGGGAGCGCACCCGACCAACAACTACTTCAAGTGGTTCCACGTCCTCGAGGACGAGATCAACCACCGGGGCCAGATCCGATGGCTCTGCAAGCGCCTGCCCAGATGAAGCCCCTGGAACTAAAAAGGGGTTCCGGCCGTAAACCGGAACCCCCTGACCTCTCTGGTGGAGCAAACGTCACAGTGTAAAGAACCAATCAGGAGTTTCGCCTTTGCATTCAAGTAGATCCGGCCACCAACCGCCTACAATCTCCTACACCCAATCCAAAATGTCAGGTAGTTAGATCCTCAAGCCCCAGGGGCTTTCCGGCGAAGTATGCCGGGCCCGAGGGGCTACAGGACCTCGACTTGGTGATCGCCCTCGGGGGAATGGTCGCGTAAGCGGAAGCTAAGCGAGAAGTGGGGGGAATGGGAGGAGGAAGTCTCTATCACCTTAGGCGACATGCTGCCAGCGGAGGAAGAGGGGGACCGTTTGCGATGGTTGGGGACGCCCTATAAGGCTCTCCGGGGACCTGGCCAGGCCGCCATCAAGTAACAGCCCGGCCTTGCCGCCCTGGGCATAACAGGATCTGCTGAGCCCACCCCTGAAGGAGCGAAACGCACCGTGCCCGGATGGAGGCCCCGGGACGGGAGGGACGCAAGAGAAGCCCCAGAAGGTTGCGGATCGCCTAGCTCAGAGGCGCCGAATTCCTGCGAACAGGGACGAAAGCTTGCGAGTTCCGGCCAAACTCGACAGCCCCCCAAGACCCCACCCAAACCAAAATGGCTGCCGACCCTCGGGTAAACGAAATCCGCCGGAAATGGTTGACTTCCCGGCGGCTCTCGTGCAAGCCTGTCTACAAGGTGGGAGGGTTCACACGGCAGAGGCCACTGGTTGGACCCCAGTACCGCCCACCACCCGGTTGCCCATTCACGGCCCGTGGGGGCCGGCCAGGATCTCCGGAAGACTACCGCAGGGCTGGGTCCGCCAGTAGAGCGTTTCGGTAACCCTGGTTCAGTCCAGCGCCCCTCCTCAACATCAGGCAGGTTGCCGGTGCTTCCCGGGGTGGAGGCCCCGGCTGGTCTCGTCGGCCGCGGATGGCCTGAGGGTACCGGCCAATCCCGCTGCCATGCCTGGCGCGCGCGGGGCGGGAGGAGGAGGGGCAGGAAGGAGCATGCGCGATGCAATGGGAACGCAGAGGCTCGTCCGGGTTCGGCGGCTGGTCCGGCCCGGACTTCGAAGCGGTGGCTCGCCGAGTCCGATCCGGTCTGGGCGGCGGGGGGAGGCGGCTTGGGGGGGTCCTGCTTCTCCTGATCGTAGCCATCCTCGCCTGGTCCTCCTGGTACACGGTCGGCCCGGAGGAGACGGCGGTGGTTCAGCGCTTCGGGAAGGTGGTCCGGATCGAGGGACCGGGGCTCCATTTCAAGTTCCCCTACGGGGTGGAGACGGCCCGCCTGGTCAAGACGGCCCGGGTCCTGAAGGAGGAGTTCGGGTTCCGGACCCAGACCGCCGGCCGGCGAACGCAGTATTCCCCCCAGCAGTTCCAGGACGAGTCCCTCATGCTCACGGGCGATCTTAACGTCCTGGACGTCCAGTGGATCGTGCAGTATCGGATCCAGGATCCCGTCGCCTTCCTGTTCCGGCTCCGGGAGCCCGAGGAGACCCTCCGGGATACGTCCGAGGCCGTGATGCGGCGCGTGGTGGGCAACCGGGTCGGCAGCGATGTCCTGACCGTCGGGCGGGTGGCCGTTGCGGCCGAAGTCAAGGAGGAGCTCCAGACGATCCTGAACACCTACGGGACCGGCGTCCACGTCGTGGCCGTCGAGCTGCAGGATGTCACGCCGCCCGATCCGGTCAAGCCGGCCTTCAACGAGGTCAACGAGGCCCGGCAGGACCGGGAGCGGAGGATCAACGAGGCCCAGGAGGTCCAGAACCGCGAGATCCCGAAGGCGCGGGGGGAGGCGGGGAAGACGGTCTCCGAGGCGGAGGGCTACGGCATCGAGCGGGTCAATCAGGCGAAGGGGGAGGCGGACCGGTTCCTGGCCATCCTCGGGGAGTACCGGCAGGCGAAGGAGGTGACGCGCCGGCGCCTCTACCTGGAGGCGATCGGGGAAGTGCTCCCCGAGGCGAAGAATGTCTACATCGTGGACGAGGCGCAGCAGGCGTTGGTCCCCTGGCTCTCCCTGGGCCCGGGCGTCCCGGCGGCCGCCGCCCCGGCCAAGGGAGGGGCGAAGCCATGAAGCGGGTCCTGGCGATCGCGGGGGGCGTGCTCGCCCTCCTGGCGCTCCTGGTGGTGGCGGGGACCTTCTACGTCCTCGACGAGTCCGAGCAGGCTGTGATCATCCAGTTCGGCCGCCCGGTCGGCGAGCCGGTCACCGAGGCCGGGCTGCACCTCAAGCTCCCCTTCGTCCAGGAGGTCCGGCGGTTCGACAAGCGCCTCCTGATCTGGGATGGGGACCCGAACCAGATTCCGACCAAGGGGCGGGAGTTCATCTGGGTGGATGCGACCGCCCGCTGGCGGATCGCCGACCCCAAGAAATTCCTGGAGAGCGTCTCGACCGAGGCCGGCGCGCAGTCCCGGCTGGACGACATCCTCGACTCGGTGATGCGGGACTTCGTCTCCGGCCACCCGCTCATCGAGCTGGTCCGGAGCAGTACCTGGCAAGCGCCGCCCGCCGAGGTGCTGGAGGAGGCGGTCAAGGAGCGGGAGGAAGAGCTCAAGGCGAAGATCGCCCTCGGGCGGGAGGAGATCACGCGCGCCGTTCTCGCCGAGGCGCGGAAGACCATGCCCCAGTACGGGATCGAGCTGCAGGACGTCCGGATCAAGCGGCTCAACTACGTGGAGAGCGTCCGGACCAAAGTGTACGAGCGGATGATCTCGGAGCGGAAGCGGATCGCCGCGGAGTTCCGGGCGGAAGGGGAAGGGCGGAG
>JACPAU010000163.1 GCA_016180705.1 Candidatus Methylomirabilota bacterium | reverse complement strand
CTGCCACACCGGCCACGGCGCGGGGGACGCCCTCGCCGTCTGCCGGCTGGCCGAGGCCCACCGCCTGCTCGTGACGGGGGGCTCCGACTGCCACGGGGAGATCAAGGGGGAGGTCGTCCTGGGGCGGGTCCGCCTCCCCTGGGAGCACATCCTCCGGCTCTATGCGGCGGCCGGGCAGCCACCCCCGGGCCCCGGCTAATACAAACGACAGAATCGGAGTGACAACGTCCGGGTCCTGTCGCCGGCGCCGCCCCGGCCCCCGGCCCCGGTGGGGAACCCTCCCGTGGTTCCCCCCCATCGGCCCAAGGCCGCTGGGCCCCCCCTCCGCTACGGGGGCCAGGGGGCGGCATCCGGCGCCACCCGGACGCTGTCACGCTAATTCCGTTGTTGGGACTAGCCGGGGGACGGGGGTGGCTGCCCGGCCGCCGCATAGAGCCGGAGGACGTGCTCCCAGGGGAGCCGGACCCGCCCCAGGAGGGGCGTTTCTCCCTTGAACTCCCCGTGGCAGTCGGAGCCGCCCGTCACGAGCAGGCGGTGCTCCTCGGCCATCCGGCAGACGGCGAGCGTGTCCGCTGCGTCGTGGCCGGTGTGGTAGGCCTCGAGGCCCATGAGACCGAGCGCGGCGAGGCGGGGCACCTCCCCCAGCACGCCGGAGCGAACCGGGTGGGCCAGGACGGGGACCCCTCCGGCCTCCCGGACCAGGGCGATCGCCTCGGCCGCCGTGAAGCCGGTCCGCGGGACGTAGGCCGGCTTCCCCCGCGCCAGGTAGCGGTCGAAGGCCTCCTGCATGCTCCGAACGACCCCCGCCTCCATCAGTGCCGCGGCCACGTGCGGCCGCCCCAGCGTCCCTTTCCCCGCCGCTGCCTCCACTGCCCGCATCGGGATCCGCACCCCCATCGCCTGTAGCCGCGAAAGCATCGCGGCCGCCCGGGCCCGCCGCTCGGCGGCGAAACGCGTGAGCGCCTCGCGCAGCGCCGCATCCTCCCACCGGATCAGGTACCCCAGCAGGTGGATCTCCCGGTCCTCTTCGTCCACCGACAGTTCCACGCCCGGGATGGCGGTGAGCCCGGCGGCCGCCGCCGCGGCGAAAAACTCGGGGAGGCCGTCCACGGTGTCGTGGTCCGTGAGGGCGGCGGCCCCGAGCCCGGCCGCCTTCGCGCGGCGGACGACCTCGGCCGGGGAAAAGGAACCGTCGGAGTAGTGGGAGTGGAGGTGCAGGTCGGCGGCGCCGGTCACGCGGGCGTCCTCGGGGCCGGCGGCGGGACGGTCAGCGGATCACCTGCTCCGTCTGCGGGTCGAAGAAGTGCATCTTGGTCTCGGCGAACGCGAGGCGGATGCGGTCCTTCGCCCGGACCACGAGCTGCGGCTCCACGCGGGCGGTGAGCGTGTCGGTGCCGGCCCGCATGTCCAGGAGGATTTCGGCCCCCAGCGGCTCCACGACGTCCACGACCGCCTCGAAGGTCTCGCGGCCGTCGGTCCACCGGCACCCGGAAGCCGTCGGCGACGAGGGTGAGGCGCCCGTCCGCCGCCTGGACCGTGGTGGGGATGAAGTTCATGGCCGGGGAGCCGATGAAGCCGGCCACGAAGCGGTTCACCGGGTGCTCGTAGACCTGGAGGGGCGGGCCGACCTGGTGGATCCGGCCGTCCCGCATGACCACGATCCGGTCGCCCATGGTCATCGCCTCGACCTGGTCGTGGGTCACGTAGAGGATGGTCGCCTGCAGCCGCTGGTGGAGCTTCTTCAGCTCGACCCGCATCTGGACCCGCAGCTTCGCGTCCAGGTTCGAGAGCGGCTCATCGAAGAGGAAGACCTGGGGCTTGCGGACGATGGCGCGGCCCACCGCGACCCGCTGCCGCTGGCCGCCGGAGAGAGCCTTGGGTTTCCGCTGGAGGAGTTCCTGGATCCCCAGAATCTCCGCCGCGTCGCGGACCCGCTGGGTGATCTCCTCGCGGGGGAACTTCCGGAGCTTCAGGCCGAAGGCCATGTTGTCGTAGACCGACATGTGGGGGTAGAGGGCGTAGTTCTGGAAGACCATGGCGATGTCCCGGTCCTTCGGGGGGACATCGTTCACGAGGCGGCCCCCGATGTAGATCTTCCCGTCGGTGATTTCCTCGAGGCCGGCGATCATCCGCAGGGCGGTGGACTTCCCGCACCCCGACGGCCCGACCAGGACCACGAACTCCTGATCCTGGATTTCCAGGTTCACGCTCTGGACCGCCACGACCTCGTCGAACCGCTTCGTCAGGTTTTCCAGGACGACCGTCGCCACCGTTCACCCCTCCCCGCACCGCGTGCCCCGTCCCCCCATGGCGACGCCCATGATACTGAAGGGCGCGGCGACGGTCAAGCCGGCCCTCGCGTCGCGGTCCACGCCCCTCCTTGGCACGGGCTGTGCATAAACCCGCGTCGATTCGGCCTTGAGGCGATCATCCGGTGGAGAGCCCGTTGCGTCAGGCCCGATCGTCGGATCTGCCCGCCCGGCTCGCGGCCATCCTGGCGAGCGACGAGGTCCCGGCGGACCCCGGGGAGCGGTTTCGCCCCTTCCTCCGGGTCCTGGCCGAGGGCCTGTCCTTGCCCGGGGCGGCCCTGTTCGAGGCGGCGGGTGACGGGTTTGCGCTCCTCGCGGAGTACGGGCTTCCCGCCGGCTGGGTAGAGGGGGCGGCGGCGCTGAGTGCGCAGGACCCCGTCGCCGCCGCGGCGCTCGGGCATCCCGGGGTGGCGATCCTCCCCGGAAAGCCCGGATGGCCCCGCCTTCCCCTCATGGGCCACGCCGCCGCCGTGGAACTCACCGTGGGCGCCGGGCTCCGGCGGACGCTCGGCCTCCTGGTGGCCTTTGCGGAAGGTCCGGAGGCCTTCCAGGAGCCCGTCGCCGACCTGCTCCGGGTGGCGGCGTCCCTCCTGGCAGGAGCCATGGCGTCGGAGGAGCGGTTCCGGGAGGCCACGGCCCGCGCCGAGCGCCTGCGGGACCTCGCCCGGGTGGCGCGGCGGCTCGTCGCCCTCCTCGACGCGGAGGGCCTCCCGCAGGTCGTTGCCGAGGAGGCGGCGCGGCTGCTCCGGGCCGAGGCGGCGGTCTTCCGCATCCTGGAGGGGGACCAGCTCCGCCTGGTCGCGCAGGCGGGGGGTGGGGCGGGGAGCCCCGTCTGGCGGGACCTCCTCCGGGTGGGGGAGAGCCTCAGCGGAGCGGTGGCGGCCGAGGGGAAGGCCATCACGATCGCCGACCTGACAGGCGAGACCCGGATGCTCCCGGCGCACCGGGAGGCGGCGCAGGCCCAGGGCTACCGGGCGTACCTGGGGCTGCCGCTGCACCGGAGGGGCCAGCTCGTTGGGGTCCTGAGCCTCTACGGGAAAAAAGTCGGGGCGTTCACGCCGGAGGACGTGGAGCTGGGGACGGGGCTGGTGGAGCAGGTGACGCTGGCCCTGGAGAAGGCGGAACTTCTCCGGCGGGAGCGGCAGGAGCGGGATCGCCTGCGGACGCTCCACGCCCTCTCCCGGTCGGTCGAGGGAAGCCTGGACCTGCCGGAGATCTTCCGCCAGGTCGTCGCGGCGGCGGCGGGCCTCCTGGGGGTCCCCCACGCGATCCTCTGGTCCCCGGAGACGGCCGGGGGGACCTTGCGCCAGCAGGCCGAGCATCTGGCGGCAGGGGAGACGGTGGGTCCGTTGCGCCGCGCTGCGGGGCTCGCGCTGGCCGGGGCGGCGGTCGAGAGCGGCGAGCCGGTCCGCCTGACGGCCCTGGCCGGCGACCCTCGGGTCGGTGCGGGGTTCGCAGAGGACCCGGACGGCCAGCTGGCCTTTGCCGCGGTCCCGCTGCGGCTCAACGAGCGGATGCTCGGGGCGGTGGGGGTCTTCAGCGCCGCCCGCCCCGGGCGCGCCGTTCCCGCGCCCCTGGATGACGAGGGGATGGACCTGCTGACCTTCCTGGCCGACCACGCCGCCATCGCCATCGCCAACGCCCGCCTCTACCAGGAGGCCCGGCGCCGGGCGGAGCGCCTGACGGCGATGGCCGACGTGGCCCGGACCCTCACGTCCTCCCTCGAGGAGCGCGCCGTCTTCGAGCGGATCGTCCGAGCCGCGGCGGACCTCCTCGAGGGAGACATGGCGCGGCTCTGGGTGTACGAGGAGAGCCGGGGTCTCCTGCGGGTCGCGGCCGGGGTGGGGGCCCCCGACTTCCCGCTCCCGCCCCGCGACACGTTCGCCCCGGGGGAGGGGCTGGTGGGGACGGTCTTCGCCGAGCGGGCCCCGCGGGTCGTGATTGACCCGGAGCGGGAGCCGCTCTACGCACAGCAGACCTGGGCGGCGGCCGCGGGGATCCGGGCCGCCGCCGCGGTCCCGGTCCGCATGGGGGAGCGGGCGCTCGGCGTGCTGAGCGTGGTCTTCCGGAAGCCCCCCCACCTCGGGGCCGAGGAGCTGAGCCTGCTCACCTCCTTCGCGAACCAGGCGGCGGTGGCGATGGAGAACGCCCGGCTCTATCAGGACCTGAAGGCGTACAGCGCGAGCCTCGAGGAGAAAGTCCGGGAGCGGACGGCGGCGCTGGAGGCGGCCAACGTGAAATTGACCGAGGCCAACCGCCTCAAGTCGGCCTTCCTGGCCAACGTGTCCCACGAATTGCGGACGCCGCTGAACGCCATCATCGGTTTCTCCGAGGTCCTGGAGGACGGGGCCTTCGGCCCGCTGAACGAGCGGCAGCGCCTCTACGTCCGGAACATCCTGGAGAGCGGCCAGCATTTGCTCGGCCTCATCACCGACATCCTCGACCTGAGCAAGATCGAGGCGGGGAAGATGGACCTCCGCCTGGGGCGGTTTTCCGTGGCGAAGGCCCTCGGCGAGGCGCTCGAGGTCGTCCGGGGCCAGGCGATGCGGAAGGCCATCACGCTCACGCTCGAGGCCGGCGACGACCTTCCGGTCCTGACCGCGGATCCCGGAAAGTTCCGGCAGGTCTGCCTGAACCTCCTGAGCAACGCGGTGAAGTTCACGCCCGACGGCGGCCGGGTGGCCGTGACCGCCCGTGCCGCGACGCTCGACGGCCCGCAGGGGGCGGTCGCGGGCGTGGAGGTCACGGTGGCGGACACCGGGATCGGGATCGAGGCGGCGGACCAGGAGCGGATCTTCCGGGAGTTCGAGCAGGTGGACGGGTCGTACGCGCGGAAATACCCCGGGACCGGGCTCGGCCTCGCGCTCACCCGCAAGCTGGTCGAGATGCACGGCGGCACCATCCGGGTCGAGTCGGCCGGCCCCGGGCGGGGCGCGACGTTTCGGGTGCGCCTCCCCCTCCGGCCGCCCGTCCTGGAGGGGGAGATCCTGCTGGTGGACGACGACGCCGATCTGCTCCAGGGCCTGACGGAGACCTTCACGCGCCTCGGCTACGGGGTCCGGGCGGCCCGGGACGGAGAGGAGGCGCTGGCGGCGGTGGCGGCCGTCCCGCCGGACTGCCTGGTCCTCGACCTGCATCTCCCGCGCGTGAACGGCCTGCAGGTGCTCCGGGCCCTCCGGGAGCGCCCCGCGACGCGGGAGATTCCGGTCGTGGCCCTGACCGGATGGGGGGAGCAGGAGGGCCGCGAGGCGCTCCGCCTGGGCGCCCAGGAGTTCCTCACCAAGCCGGTGTCCCCCTCCGTCCTGGCGGCGACGGTGGACCGGCTGATGCAGAGGGTGGCGCGGGAGCGGGGCCGATGACGACCATCCTCATCGTCGAGGACAACCGCCGGAACATGCTGCTCATCCGGGACCTGCTCCGGCTGCACGGGTTCCGGACGCTCGAGGCCTCGGACGGCGAGGAGGGGATCGCGCGGGCGAAGGCGGAACGGCCGGACCTGATCCTGATGGACCTGCAGCTGCCCGGGATGGACGGCCTCACCGCCACCCGCGTCCTACGCCAGGATCCCGTCACCGCGGCCGTCCCCGTCGTCGCGCTCACCGCCCACGCCATGAAGGGGGACCGGGAGCGGGCGCTCGAGGCCGGCTGCAACGGCTACATCCC
>JACPAU010000162.1 GCA_016180705.1 Candidatus Methylomirabilota bacterium | reverse complement strand
GTGGAGGGGAGCGACGACGTCCGGATGATGGGCGAGGTCCTCCGCCGCCGCCTGGCGCGCCGGGCCGAGCAGCCGCTCCCGGACCTCCTTCTGCTGGATGGCGGGGTCGGCCAACTCAACGTGGGGCTGCAAGTCCTCCGGGAGGGGGGCTGCCCGGACCAGCCGGTGGCGGCCCTGGCGAAGGAGCGGGAGGAGGTGTACCTGCCCCGGCGGGCCCGTCCGGTCCCGCTCCCCGAGGGGTCCCGGGCCCGCCACCTCCTCCAGCAGGTGCGGGACGAGGCGCACCGCTTCGCCGTCTCCTACCACCGGCGCCTGCGGGGACGGGCGGCGGTGACGTCGGTATTAGAGGAGATCCCCGGGATCGGGGCGAAGCGGCGGGCGCAGCTGTTGGCGCGCTTCGGGAGCGTCCGGCGCCTGCGGGCGGCCAGCGTGGACGAGATCACGCGCATCGGCGGGATCCCGCCCCAAGTCGCCGCCACCATCCACGACTTCCTGGCCGCCCTGGAGGAGGTGCCCGCCTGACCAGCGCGCGCGGGAGGAGCGGAGGCGTGCGACGGGAGCCGGTGGAGACCCCGCAGGCTCCCAGGGCCATCGGTCCGTATACCCAGGCGATCCGCGCGGACGGCATCGTGTACACCTCCGGGCAGATCGGGCTCGACCCGGCCACAGGGGCCCTGGTCCCCGGAGGGATCGAGGCCCAGACGCGCCGCGTCCTGGAGAACCTGAAGGCGGTCCTGGCCGCGGCCGGCTCCTCCTTCGACGGGGTCCTCCGCGTGACCGTCTACCTCACCGACCTCAGCCACTTCCCGGTGATGAACCGGATCTTCGCCGAATATCTCGACGCCGCCCGCCCCGCCCGCTCCACCGTCGGCGTTGCCGCCCTGCCCATGGGGGCCCTGGTGGAGATGGACATGATCGCCCTCTGCGGCTGACGGCCCGCGCACCCCCCAGCCACCTCCGATCAACGAGCGACGCTGTATTGGCATTTTCCATTGACAGGCAACTTTCTTGCGGCTACAAAGACCAGTATTGATCTGGAACGACTTCTAGCGGCCGACCAAGAGGCCGGAGGAGAGTTTTTGGAAGAGCTGCTGACCCTGCGCGAGGCGGCGAAGAAGCTCCGGGTGGCGGAGGTCACCCTCTACCGCCTGGCCCGCCAGGGGAGGATCCCCGCGGTCAAGGTCGGGGGCGGGTGGCGCTTCAAGCCGGAGGTCCTGGATGCCTGGCTGGCGCACGGCGGGGGGCGGCGGGAGGCCCGGGTCCTCGTCGTGGACGACGACGCGGTGCTCCTCGACCTGGTCCGGGGCATCGTGGCCGGTGCCGGGTATGCGGCCCTCGCCGCCGCGGACGGGGACCGGGCCATCGAGCTCCTGAAGGAAGAGCCCGCCGACCTGGTCTTCCTGGACGTCCTCCTGCCCTCCACCTCCAGCATCGAGGTCTTCCGGACGGCGAAGCAGGTGAACCCGCACGCCACGGTCGTCCTGATGACCGGGTTCCCGGATCACCCGGTGGTCGCCGAGGCCATGGCCCTCGGCCCGCTCATGCTCCTGCGCAAGCCCTTCGGCATCCCCCAGATTACCGAAGTGCTCGGGATGGTCTTCCGCACCTGAGGCAGGCACCCAGATGGCCACCGCGCCCTCCCCGCGCCCCCCCGATAGCGGTTGGGTGCTGGAGGCCGCCCCCTCCTTCGTCTTCGCGTTCGCTCCGGACGGGACCCTGCTGCACCTGAACCGCGAAGGGGAGGCCCTGACCGGGTTCAGCCGGGAGGAGGTCCTGGGGGGCCCCTGGGAGCGCCTGGTCCACCCCACCCTGAAGGGCCGGATCACCGACCGCCTCCTCCGGCGGCTCGAGGAGGAGCGAACGGTCCGCGGCTACGCCCTCCGGCTGCTCGCCCGGGACGGGACGGTCCGGGACGTGGCGGCGAACTTCGCCTGGCTCCGCGACCCGCAGGGCGAACGGTTGGGGGTGGTGGCGGTCGGAACCGATGTGACCGAGACCCGCCACCTCGAGGAAGAAGTCCGGCGGCGCGACGCGGAACTGACCCTCCTCAACGCCATTGCCGAGAGCCTGTCTGTCTCGCCCGACCTCCCCCCCGTGCTGGAGGGGGCGCTCGCCCGCCTGCACGAGTCGCTGGACCTCGACGCCAGCCTCCTCTATCACCTGGAGCCGGGGACGGACGACCTGCGCCTCCTGGCCAGCCGCGGCCTGAGCCAGGGGGAAGCCCGGGCCGTCGAGTCCCTGGCCCTGGGGGAGGATTTCGCGGGGCGGGTGGCGGCCACGGGGGAGCCGCTCGTGGCGGAAGACATCGCGGCGGACCCCCGCCTCACCCGGCCCGTCCTGCGGGAGATGGGCCTGCGCGCGCTCCTGGTGGTCCCCCTCTTGCTGCGCCGGGAGGTCCGCGGGGCCCTCGCGGTCGCCAGGCGCGAGGCGGGGGCCTTCGGGCCCGAGGAGGTCCGCCTGCTCACCGCGGTGGCCGGGCCCGTGGCTGTCACGATCCAGAATGCCCGGCTGCTGAAGGAGGCCCTTCGGGCCAGCCGCGACGTGGCCCACCTGCTCGAGGTCAGCCGGGAGATCAACTCGAACCTCGACCTCGACGCGGTCCTGCGCCGGATCGTGGTGCGGGCCGTCGAGCTGGTGGAGGCGGAGCAGGGCCTCCTGGGCCTCGTCGAGGAGGGCGTCGTCCGCTTCCGGGAGCGGTGGGACGGGAAGACGTGGCAGGCAGCGGAGCTGACCTTCGCGGCCGGCGAGGGGATCCCGGGCTGGATCCTCACCACGCGTCGCCCGTACCTGACCAACGCCGCCGCCGCGGACCCGCACGTGCGCCAGGAGGTCGTGCGCGCCCTCGGCATCCGGGCGATCCTCTCCCAGCCCATCCTGGACCGGGCCGGCGAGCTGGCGGGGATCCTCGAGGTCCACAACAAGCGGGGCGGCGAGCCCTTCGGCGGGAGCGACGGGCAGCTCCTGAGTCTCCTCGCCAATCAGGCGGCCATCGCGATCGAGAACGCCCGCCTCTTCGCCGAACTCACGCAGGAATCGGCGGCGCTCGAGGCGAAGGTGCGCGAGCGGACCGCCGCCCTGGAGGAGGCCAACCGCCTCCTGGAGCGGGCCAGCGAGCACAAGAATCGCTTCCTGGCCGCCCTCTCGCACGAGTTCCGGACCCCGCTAAACTCCATTATCGGCTTCTCGGACGTCCTCCAGGAGGGCCTGGCCGGACCCCTCGGCCCCAAGCAGGCCCGCTACGTGGACAACATCCGCCACAGCGGGCGGCACCTGCTCCAGTTGATGAACGACGTCCTGGATCTCTCGCGGGTGGAGGCCGGACGGATGGACCTCACCCTGGAGGCCGTCGCCCTCCCGTCCCTGCTCGGGGCGGTCCAGGAGATGGTCGAGCCCCTCGTCCGCGAGAAGGACCTCACCTTGACCCTGGAGGCGCCGCTCGATCTCCCCCCCCTCCGGGCCGACGCCGCGCGGGTCAAGCAGGTGCTGGTCAACCTCCTCAGCAACGCCATCAAGTTCACTCCGGTGGGGGGGCGGATCGCGGTCACCGCGACCCACCGGGGCGGGGGCGAGGCCGGGGGGCGCGCGGTCCTGGAGGTGGCGGTCGCGGATACGGGCGTGGGCATCAGCCCGGAGGATCAGGCGCGCCTCTTCCAGGAGTTCCAGCAGGGCGAGGCCGGGATCCGGCAGCAGCAGGGGGCCGGGCTGGGCCTGGCCCTCTGCAAGCGCCTGGTGGAGCTGCAGGGAGGCCGGATCTGGGTCGAGAGCCCGGGTCGCGGGCAGGGGGCGTCCTTCCGCTTCACCCTCCCCACCGCGGAGCAGCCGCGGGCCCGCCGGATCCTGGTGGTGGAGGACGAGCGGGTCCAGTTGCGCGCGGTCGAGGACCGCCTCCGGCAGGCCGGCTTCCTGGTGGACACGGCGGAGGACGGAGAGAAAGCCCTGGCCCGCCTCGCGGCACAGCTCCCGGACCTCCTCATCCTGGACCTCAGCCTCCCCCGCCTGGACGGGTGGGAAGTCATCCGGATGCTCCGGGCCGACGCGGGGACCGCCCACCTCCCCATCCTCGTCCTCACCGGCCTCGGCGTCGAGCACGCGGAGCGCAGCGTGGCGCTCGGGGCGAACGAATACCTCACGAAGCCCGTCTCCGAGACCGTCCTCCTGAACACGGTCCGCGCCCTGATGGGGAGCGCCGCTCCCCGGTAGGCCGGCGCCGTTGCCCCTCTCTCCCTGCACGGGTACAATGGAAGCACCGGCCTCCTCGCGGGGAGGAGCCGCTGCCCATCACGCCGATGCCGACGCCAGGGTTCGCCACCGCCGAGGGGACCGCCGCCTACCGGGCGCGCTTCGCGCCGGCCCTCCCGCTCGCCCACTTCCGCGACTTCGGGGGCCTTGCCCTCTCGAGCATCGGGCTTGGGACGTACCTGGGGGAGCCGGACGCCGCGACAGACGGCCTGTACCGGGAGGCGGTCGTCCGGGCCGTCGGCCTCGGCTGCAACGTCATTGACTCCGCGATCAACTACCGCTTCCA
>JACPAU010000161.1 GCA_016180705.1 Candidatus Methylomirabilota bacterium | reverse complement strand
GCCCATTTCCGGTCTTTGTTCAAAATGCGCACTTGGCAGTTCTGGAGATATACCTACAGGAGCGGTATCCTGACAGGAAGTTCCATCCCAAAATTTACCAGCTCCAACGCAGGCAGCAGCCAAAGCCATAACGTTCACATTGGTACAAAGTCCGCCTGGTCCATGAGTCTGACCTTCGACACAATTAAAAGTCCCATATGCCCCACTTGAGCCGGGAGCATAACTTCGGCAATTAGCAGGATTTTGATCGCAATAACTTCGACATGTTGCTTCACTATTACACCCGCCTGGTCCTGCAAAATTACCCCCTCCCGGAGCAAATTTAGAACATTCCACATAATTTGCAGGATCAGAACAATCATACCTGGGTTTCAATTGTGAACGAAGCTGCCCGGTCAAGACAGCCACGTTGATCATAGCGCCGTCGGTCACCGGCCGGGGGGCCGGCTGGGTGGGGGCGGAGCCGGCTGGGCAGCGGTGCCGGGGTCGGCCAGGGCCTGGTCCAGGTACGCCCTCAGGCTCCCGAAGACCACCTCCCCCGTCCGCATGGCCCGCCCGGCGTCCCCCTCGGTGTAGGAGCGGGACGGGATCCAGATGGGGAGGTCGGGCCGCTGGAAGAGGGGGAACCGGACGCGGGCGCCGTGCCGCTCCAGGGAGTCGATCCCCCGGACCAGGTCATCCATGTTGCTGAAGTTCTCCTGGTAGACGGCGGCGAAGAGGGCGGAGAGGTTGTGGTCCACGGTCCGGATGTTCTTCAGGGAGAGGCACGCCTTCACGATCTTCTCCACCGCCTGCTGGACGAAGTAGATGGTGCGGCTGTGGTACTCGGTCCCGGAGAGGAGCTGGGCGATCCGGTAGTCCACCTCGCTCTCGATAAAGAACGCACGGGCGATCTCACGGGCTTCGTGCATCGGCACCCCCTCCCCCGCCCCTACCCCGCACCCGGTGCAAAGAGCCGGGCGACCTCATCCCGGGCGAAGACCGGGAGGGGCCTGGCTCCCCCCGGCGTCACCAGCACCTCCCCCTCCTCCTTGGGGAGGACCTGCCCGATCCTCCCCGCAACGATGCCCGATCCCTGCAGCGCGCGCACCAGACCCGCCGCCGCGGCTTCGGGGCAGGTCACGAGGAGGGCCCCCGAGGCGATCGTTCCCAGCGGGTCCAGGCCGAACTCCCCGCAGAGCGCGGCGGCCTCCGGCAGGACCGGGATGGCCGATTCCTCGATCCGCAGCCCGACGCCGGCCGCCACGCCCAGCTCGTGCAGGCCCGTGGCGAGGCCGCCTTCGGTCGGGTCGTGCATCGCCGTGACCGGCGCGGCGGCGACCGCCACCCGCGCATCCCGCAGGATCCCGATCCCCGGCTCCCGCAGGTACCCCCGCGCCCGGGCGAGGAAGGCCTCCCCGTAGCCCCTGGCGCGCAGCCGCGGGGCGAACTCGCGGGCGAGGAGCGCGGTCCCCTCGATCGCGATCCCCTTCGTCAGGATGACCGCGTCCCCGACCTGGGCGCCCGCCGTCCGGATGACCCGGTCCGCCGGCACCTCTCCCGCCATCACCCCGACGGCGATCGGCCGGTCCAGGCCCGCGGTCACCTCCGTGTGGCCCCCGACCAGGCTGACACCGACCTCCTCGCAGGCCGCCACGACCTGGGCGAAGAGCGCCTCGGCCAGCGCCCCATCCGCCTGCCCCTCGGGCAGGAGCAGGGTGACGGCGAACCAGCGGGGCTCGGCTCCCCGGACCGCCACGTCATTCGCGTTTACCACCACGGCATAGTAGCCGATCTCATCCGTGGCGAAGGTGATGGGGTCCACCGTCAGGACCAGGCAGGTATCCCCCATCGCCAGGACGGCCGCGTCCTCCCCCACCGCCGGGCCGACCAGGACGCGCGGGTCGCGGGCCGGGATCCCGCGGAGCAGTCGGGCCAGCAGGTCCGCCGGGAGCTTCCCCGCCGGCAGGAGCCTCCGGCCCCCCCGCAATCTCGGCAGGCCCGCCTCGCGGACGGCCCCGGCCACCGCGCGCGGCGCCCGCCCCCCGGGCCTCCGCCTCACATCCCCTCCGGGAAGAAGAAGGGGGCCGGGGTGATGAGGAGCAGGAGCAGGGCAAAGGCGCCCAGGGCGAGCAGCCGCCGGCGCGCGTCCAGGGGCGTCACGTCGTCCAGGGGGGGCGGGTGCTGGAACCCCATCGCCATCGCCAGGACCGCCCAGACCAGCCAGCCCTGCCAGAAGAAGATCCCGAGCGCCACCAGGAGCGCGGCTGTCCCCATCGCCACCTGCCGGTGCCGGCGGCCGAGCAAGGCGTAGGCGATGTGCCCCCCGTCCAGTTGCCCGATGGGGAGGAGGTTCAGGGCCGTGACGAAGAGCCCGATCCAGCCGGCGAAGGCCACCGGGTGCAGGAGGATGTCCAGGCCGTCGGGGATGGGGCCCACGGCAATGGCCTGGAGCAGCAGGAACAGGAGCGAGCTCCCGAGCCCCAGGCCCGCCCCCTGGGCAGGCACCACCGTCGAGAGGCGCAGCCCGACGAGGACCGCCGGGATCGCGAGGACGAGGCCGGCCAGCGGCCCCGCGATCCCCACATCCAGCAGGGCCCGCCGGTCGGTGACGGGAGACTTCATCCGGATGAAGGCCCCGAAGGTCCCGAGGCCGATGGGGGCCGGGATGAAGTAGGGGAGCGTCACCCGGATCCCGTAGGCCTTCGCCGTGAAGTAGTGGCCAAGCTCGTGGACCCCCAGGATGGCCAGAAGCGTGGCGGCGAAGGGAAGCCCGGCCGCCAGGGTCCTCGGGTCGCTCAGGGGATCGGCCCCCTGGTGCAGTGCCCCGACGAACAGGGTCGTCAGGAGCGTGGCCACGAACAGGAGCAGGTTCGGCCAGGGCTCCGCGAGCCACGGGCGCCCGCGGCGCGGGGCGGCCCGGAGGAGGACGATCTCCTCCCGGCTCCGCAGGAGGGGATGGTAGCCGAGCGGCGCGAGGCGGCCCGTCAGGACCCGCACCGCGGTCTCCGGGGAAGCCAGGAGGACTCCCCGGAACCGGACAGCCGCCTCCTGGACCTGCAGCTCCTCCACCAGGAAGACATCCGCGAGGAGGCGGGCCAGCTCGAAGGCGGAACCCTGCGAGGCGTCCGGGTCGCTCATGTCACCTCCCGCACGGGGGAGACGGCGCCGGCCACCGCCGGCACCGGGAGGTGCGCCCCCGCCCGGGCGAGGAATGCCGCCGCGGCCACGGTGCAGGCCACGGCGAGGCCAAAGGCGGCCTGGTACGAGCCCATCGCATCGAAGATTACCCCGCCGAGCCAGGGCCCCAGGGCCATCCCGAGGCCCTGCCCGACCGAGATCATCCCGAAGATGGCGCCGTAGGAACGCCCCCGGTACAGCTCGGCCGTCAGCGCCGAGATGATGGGTCCCCGCGCGCCGAAGGTGAGGCCGAAGAGGAGGGCGTAGGCGTAGAGGGGCCAGAGGACCGGGGGGCCGGGGGCGAGCAGCAGGGCCAGGATGCCGAGCGCCGTCAGGGCATAGCTCAGGATCCCCGTGGCCGCCCGGCCGAAGCGGTCCGAGAGGGCCCCGAAGGCGAAGCGGCCGACCGAGGAGAACGCCCCCACCAGGCCGAAGATGGTCACCGCCGTCAGGTGCCCGTAGCCCCGGTCCACCGCGTAGATGACCTGGTGGGTCGTGACGGCGAACATCCCGATCGGCGTCAGGAAAAAGACCAGCAACAGGTACCAGAGGGTGCGGGTCCGGAGGGCCTCCCGGAGGGTCCAGCCCGCGGCGGGCCCGGTCACCACCATGTCCGCAGCGGGTCCGGGCGCAGGGATCCCAGCCGGTCGCGGAAGGAGGAGGGTCGTGAGGGGAAGGAGGAGGCCGGCGGCGAGAATGCCCAGGGCCAGGAAGGCGCCGCGCCACGTGAGGGCGGCAATGAGGGCCTGGGCGAGGGGGCTCAGGAGGAAGACCCCGAGCCCGATCCCGGCGAAGGCCATACCGATGGCCGTCCCGCGGGTCCGGGGAAATGTCTGCGCCAGGAGGGCCGACTGGGGGACGCTCCCGACGCACCCCACGCCGAGGGCGACCAGGACGCCAAAGCTCACGGCCAGGTCGGTAAGCGACCGGGCGGCGGCGCTGAGGAGAAACCCGCCAGCCAGGAGGACGGCGCCGACCGGGAGGAGGAGGCGGGGGCCCGAGCGGTCCATACAGTAGCCGATCAGGGGGGAGATCCCGCCGCCCACCAGCATGTGCAGGGAATAGACGGCGGCGGTCGGACCGCGACGGTAGCCGAACTCGGAGAGCAGGGCCACGTAGAAGACCGGGAACGTGTAGGAGAGGCCGTAGGCGACCGCCAGGGTGAGGAAGCTGACGGCCAGCGTGAGCCCTGGCCCTCCCTCGCCTGGCCGCCTCTCCCCTCGCGCTGCCCGCGCCCTCCGCCACGGCGCGCGCTGCATCTTGGTTCGCCTTATAGCACGCGCCGCGGGGCCAGTCAAAAGGAATACGGGAGGGGAAACCGGCTGCGCCCGCTCAGACCCCGACCGACAGCTCCCCACCCAGGTCCCAACCCGGATAGCGGCCCA
>JACPAU010000160.1 GCA_016180705.1 Candidatus Methylomirabilota bacterium | reverse complement strand
CTCGGGAACATCAACGGTCTCAACCTCTCGGTGGGGTACCTGGGGCTGCTCGTGCTCCCGGCCGTGGTGCTGGGCGGCCTCAACTCCGTCCCCGGCGCGATCGTCGGCGGCCTCGTGATCGGCGTGCTCCAGAACCTGTCCGACGCCTATGTCGGCAAGCTGACCCAGGGCGGCGTCAAGGAGATCGCCCCGTTCGCATTCATGGTGATCATCCTCCTCTTCCGCCCCTACGGCCTCTGGGGGTGGGTGAAGATCGAGCGGGTCTGAGGACGGCAGCATGTACACGCCCGCCGCGGTATACCACGAGCGCTACCGCCAGGATCACGCCTGGTGGCAGACGGCCTTCGTTCGGGGGAAGATGGTGCTGCTCTTCGTCCTCCTGCTTGCCGTCATCCCGGCCACGGGCAGCCTGTACCTCATCTCCGTCGCCAACGTGATCGGGTACACCATCCTCTCCGCCATGGGGGTGCAGCTCCTCATCGGCTACTGCGGTCAGTTGACCCTGGGCCACGCGGCCTTCATCGCCGTGGGCGCCTACGCGAGCGCCATCGCCATGCTCCAGTACGGGATCGGCTACCCCGTGAGCCTCCTGCTGGCGGCGGTGGCCGCGGGGCTCTGGAGCGTCCTCTTCGGTCTCCCATCCGCCCGGGTGAAGGGCTTCTATCTCATCATGACCACCATGGCCGCCCAGTTCATCACCGTGGATTTCATCATCACGCAGTACGTGAGCCAGATCGGCGGGCGGGGGCACTACTTCTCCTTGCCGCCCGGGACCATCACCATCGGCCCCTGGGCCATTGCCTCCTGCGGACCCGCGCTGGCCGGGCCTGGATCGCGATCAGGGATAACGACGTGGCGGCTGAGGCGATGGGCGTCAACATCGTACGGTACAAGCTCCTCGCCTTCTTCGTGGCGGGGGCCCTCGGAGGGGTCGCCGGCGCCTTCTGGATCTCTTCCCTGTTCTTCGTGAGCCCGGAGCATTTCCAGTGGAGCTGGTCCCTCTGGATCACCGGCGTGATCCTCATCGGTGGGGTGGGCAGCCTCCACGGGACGGTCTTTGGCGCCATGTTCATCACCCTCCTGCTGGAGGGGCTGAAGTTTGCCGTGATCCCGCTGAGCGAGGTCTTCCCCCAGCTCAGCGAGAAGTTCCTGAACGTGAAGGAGGCCGCATTCGGCCTCGCCATCGTGCTGTTCCTGCTGTACGAGCCGAAGGGGCTGGCCTACCGGTGGGAGCAGATGAAGAACTACTTCAACCTCTGGCCCTTTTCCTATTGAGCCGTCGCGAACGGTTTCTGGCGGGCTGCGCGGTGCGGGATCCACGGAAGGAGGAGAGATGATGCGCGGACGAATCGCCGTCGGATACCTGGTGGGCCTCGTGTTCATGCTGGTGGCGGCCGTGCCGGAGGCCGCCGGCCAGGCGAGGGTCAAGCTCGGCTCCCTGAATGACATGACGGGCGCGACCTCCGACGTCGGCAAGGACATCGCCCTCGGGATCCGGGAGGCCGTCCAGTACGTGAACGACACGGGCGGGATCAACGAGAAGCGCATCCAGCTCTTCCTGTACGATTACGGGTACCGGGTCCCCGAGGCGATCACCACCTACAAGCGCTTCCGGGACTTCGACCGGGTCGTGGCCGTGTTGGGCTGGGGCACAGGAGATACCGAGGCCCTCACCCCCACTGTGAACAGGGACCGCATGCCCTATCTCTCCCACTCCTTCTCCGCCCACCTCACCGATCCGAAGAAGACACCCTACAATTTCATGTACGGGACCGATTACTCGAGCAATGCGCGCGCCGCCATCACGGTCTGGCATGATGAGGTGTGGCAGAAGGACCCCCGGTTCAAGGCGGACCGGGAGAAGGGGGTGAAGCCGCGCTTCGTGGCCTTCTACAACTGGCCCGTTCCCTACGCGAGCGCCCCGATCAAGGCCATTAAGGACCAGGCCACCCTCCTGGGGTTCGAGATCGGCCCGGACCAGGACATCTCGCTCACGGCGCTGGACACCAAGAGCCAGGTCCTGGCGGCGAAGAATTTCAAGCCGCATCTCGTCTGGCATGGCAACACCACGATGTCCGTGGCGGCGGCCATCAAGGACAGCGCCGCCCTGGAGCTGGGGGCCGACCATATCGTGAACAACTGGGGGTATGACGAGAACCTCATCAAGCTGGCCGGGCCGGCGGCCGAGCGGGTGATGGGGGTCGCCGTCAACGCCTTCTTCGGCGAGAACGTCCCCCTGATGGACAAGGTGACCGAGTATGCGAAGAAGATGAACCCCGGCGTGCCCCTCCAGAACCGGATGATCCGGACCGTGCAGTCGTGGGTGGACGTGCTGCTCATGCGGGAGGCCCTCGTCCGGGCTGACAAGGCCGGGCAGCTCAACGGGCCGGGGATCAAGGCCGCCTTCGAGACGATCCAGGAGTGGACGCCCGGCCTGGGGCGCCCGGCCGTCACCATCACCCCGACCGACCACCGCCCGGGGTCCCTGATCCGGGTCTATCGGGTCCGGGGGGGGAAGTTCGCGCTGGTCAAGGAGGTTGACCTGAAGCGGCGCTGGCCGGACAAGTGGGAGAAGGAGTGGCTGGGCTGGTAGGCGAGTAACGGGAGGTCCCGTGCCGGAGCAGGACCTGATCCTGAAGCTCAACAACATCGAGGTCATGTACCATGAGGTGATCCTCGCCCTGAAGGGGGTCTCCCTCGAGGTGTCCCGCGGCGGGATCGTGGCCCTGCTCGGCGCCAACGGCGCAGGGAAGAGCACTACGCTCAAGGCCATCTCCGGCCTCCTGAAGCACGAGAACGGGGCGGTGACCGACGGGAGCATCGAGTTCGGCGGCGAGCGCCTCGAGCGCCAGTCGGCCGAGGAGATCGCCCGCCTGGGGATCATCCAGGTCATCGAGGGGCGGCGGGTCTTCGAGCACCTCACGGTGGAGGAGAACCTCCGAGTCGGAGCGCACCTGCAAGGCAACGGGGCCCGCCTCCGCCAGGGCCTGGACATGGTCTACGCGTACTTCCCCCGCCTGCGGGAGAGGCGGCAGGTGCCGGCGGGCTTTATCTCTGGCGGGGAACAGCAGATGGCGGTCATCGGGCGCGCCCTCATGGCGCACCCGCGACTCCTGCTCCTGGACGAGCCCTCCATGGGCCTGGCGCCGCTCCTCATTCAGGAGATCTTCGACATTATCGGCCGGCTGAACCGTGAGGAGGGAATCGCGACCCTCCTGGTGGAGCAGAACGTGAAGCTGGCGCTTGCCATCGCGCCGTACGCCTACGTGCTGGAGAACGGCCGGCTGGTCATGCACGGGTCGGCAGCGACGTTACGGGAGAATCCGGATATTCGGGACTTCTACCTGGGCTTGACCGAGCTCGGGGCGCGGAAGAGTTTCCGGGACCTGAAGCACTACAAGCGGCGGAAGCGGTGGCTCACCTGAGGGCCAGCCGTCAAAGGGGAGGAACCATGATGCGACGCGTGCTCCTCGCAGGTGGGCTCACTGCTGTGATGGGGGTCGGGGGGCTGTCGGGCTGCGCGGGGATGGGGGAGATGGCCGCCGGCCCGGTCCAGCCGCCCAAGGTGGAACTCCAGCGGGTGGAGATCGCCCACTACTGGCCCTTCTACCTCGACACGAAGGAGCGCCGGGGCAGCCCGCTCGACCTGGCCTTCATCTTCGGGGTCGAGAATCCCAACAACGCGGTCGTCACACTGGAAGAGCTCCGGTTCACGATCGCCTTCGAGCCCGGGTTCGAGGTGAACACCGTCTCCGTCTACGAGAACATGTCCATCCCGGCGCGCACCACGAACCAGCTCCGCGTCCACGCGTCCTTCGACCCCTACGTCACCCTCCTGAGCCTCCTCGTGACGGGTGGCTTCCGCCTCCAGCAGGCGGGGGTCAAGGCGCCCGACCAGCTGAAGGAGTGGTGGGATAAGGTCCAAGACTTCGGGTTCGAGATCGCGGTCACCAACGGGACGGCCGTCTTCCGCACCGGGGGCGGGGCGGAATCCATGGCCTACTTCCAGGGGACCTTCCCGAAGAAGTAGGCCGCGGCGCCAGGGCGCGAGACGCGGTGGGGAGGAGGCGTGAGCCGGCGCGGCCCCTTCCTCGACAGGGCGCAGGAGACCCGCGCGCCCGCCCGGCGGGCCGCGGCCCAGGCGGGGGCGCTCCGCCGGCTCCTGCCGCGGGCAGTGCGGGCGCCAGGCACCCGCGCCCGCTTCGCCCAGGCTGGGCTCACGCGTCGGGGTCTACGGACCCTCGACGATTTGGCGGCCGTCCCGGTCCTCCGGAAGGGCGACCTGCCGGCCCTCCAAGAAAAGGCTCCGCCTTTCGCGGAGCTGCTGGCCGTGCCTCTTGCGCGGCTCTCCAGGATCTACCTGTCCCCGGGCCCCATCCTGGACCCCGAGGGGGACGCCCCAGACTACTGGCGCTTTGCCCGGGCGCTCACCGCCGCCGGCTTCCGCAAGGGCGACCTGGTCCAGAACACCTTCGCCTACCACCTCACCCCAGCCGGCATGATGCTCGATCTCGGCCTGCGCCGCGTCGGGTGTGTCGTGCTGCCGGCTGGGGTGGGGAACACCGAGATCCAGGCCGACCTCCTCCGGCGTCTGCCGGTGATCGGCTACGTCGGGACGCCGGCCTTTCTCCTCACGATCCTGGAGAAGGCGCGCGACCGGGGCGCCGCGCCCGGCCGCGACCTCCGGCTCCGGGTGGCCCTCGTCTCCGGCGGGATCCTCTCGGACAGTCTCCGGAAGACGCTGCGGGACGACTTCGGGGTCACCGTCCGCCAGGCCTACGCGACGGCGGACCTGGGCTGCGTCGCCTACGAGTGCGCCGCCGAGGCCGGGATGCACCTGGACGAGGACGTCATCGTCCAGGTCTGCGACCCGCGGACGGGCCGCCCCGTCCCCGACGGGGAACCGGGCGAGGTGGTCGCCACGGCCCTGAACCCGGTCTATCCCCTCATCCGCTTCGGGACGGGGGACCTCTCCGTCCTGGACCGCGCGCGCTGTCGCTGCGGCCGGACCGCGCCGCGGCTGACCCGGATCCTGGGCCGGGTGGACGAGGTCCCCAAGATCCGGGGAATGTTCGTGCATCCCCGGCAGGTGGAGGAGGCCCTCGCCGCCTTCCCCGAGGTCACGCGGTTCCAGATGGTGGTGCGCCACCGGAACCACGACGACGTCCTGACGGTGAAGGTGGCGGTCGCGGGCTCGGCGCCTGCGGGGTTGGCCGACCGGATCGCGCTCGCCCTGCGGGAGAAGGTGAAGCTGCGCGCGGCGGTCGAGGTGGTGGAGCCCGCGGCCCTTCCCGAGGGTGCCAAGCGGGTCGTGGACCTCCGCACCTGGGACTAATACAAACGACA
>JACPAU010000159.1 GCA_016180705.1 Candidatus Methylomirabilota bacterium | reverse complement strand
GCGCGGGCCGCCGAAGTCGGCGCTGTGCACGAGCTGGCCCGAGACGTCGTAGATGCGCACGGTCACGCTGTCCGCCAAGCCGGCCTGGAGACGGATCGTCGGCCGCTCCCTGCGGCGGGCGGGGTTCGGGAAGGCGTAGAGGTCGCGGAAGGCGAAGGCCGGGTCCGCGGCAAGAGGCGTGTTCTCAAGAGGCCTCAAGCCCGCCAGGCCCATGACGCCGGCGGAAGCCGGGGGCGCGCCCCCTGGGGAGTCCACGGCGAAGTCGTCGAACTTGAAGTTCACGTCCTCGCCGGCGATGCCCGCCCTGCCCGCCGCCGTCAGGGGCGAGGCGGAGTCCGTGGCCTGGACCCGGAGCAGGTGACCCTCGGGGCCCGGCGCCGGGATGGCCGGCATCTCCCGCGGGGCCGCCGAACTGGCTTGTATCTCCCGCGGGGCCGCCGGGGCGGGCGCGGCTCCCTCCGTGGGGGCCGCCGGGGCTCGTGGGGCGACGACGGGGCGGGGGGGGGTGGGGGCGGGCTTGCCCCCCTGCGTGTAGAGGGAGTAGCCGATCACGATGACCGGCACGGCGGCGAGCAGGACGAGGGCGACGGGGAGCAGGCGGCGGAGGGAGATCCGGACCGGCTCCTTCACCCCCAGGCCGGCGGTCCCCGCCGCCTGCGCGTGGCTGGTCTGCCGGACGAACTGGCTTCTGATCGCGGTGGCGTCCAGGCCCAGGAAAGCCGCGTACTCGTGGAGAAACCGGACGACGTAGAGTTCGTCCGGGAGGAACCGGTAATCGTCCTCCTCCATGGCCTGGAGGAAGACCGGCTTGATGCGGGCGGCCTCGGCCGCCTGGTCCCGCGTCAGGCCCTTGGCCTCCCGGCGCTCCCGCAGGATGCTCCCGACCGTCGCCCGCTCTGACACGCTGTCCTCGCGCTTTCCGCCCGGCCCCAGCCCGCTGGCCCGGGCCTCCCGGGCGCCTTCCACCGGCCCGATCCTACCACGACAGGATCATCTGGCTCGCTCCAGCCCCCTGCACGATCCGTTCCACCGGGCCTCTTCGAATGGGGGGTTGCGCGGACGGGTCCGGCCCGCCGTCAGGAACCGGGGGCGGGCGGCAGGGACGGCGGGCCCTCGCCTTCCACCTGGAGGCTCCCGGCTCCCCGACGGGCCTTCTCGAGCTGCGCCAGGAGGGCCTCGCGGCTGTTGCGCAACTGGGTCAGGGCGTTCGCAAACCGCCCATCCACCTCCCCTTCCATCTGCTCCAGGGCGTCCAGGATGGTCTTCAGGGCGGAAGAGAGCCGGGCCGTGTCCACGCTCGTGGCATAGCGCAGGATCACCATGAACAGTGCCAGGAGGAACGGGACGGCCTGGGAGTACGGAATCAGGATGATGCCCTGCTTGAACGCCTCCCCGTGGACCTCCCCGCACACCTCGTAGACCGGGTCGGGGAGGGCCACCACGCCGATCCCGAGGGTCCGGCTCGGGTCCAGGTACTTCACGGCCTCCCGGACCTTCCCCTTGACGTCGCGCTGGATGGCCTCGGCCAGGCGCTTGCGCTGGGCCGGGTCCTCCGCCGCCTGCCACTCCTCGAGCGTCGGCAGGCTGGGCCACTTGCTGTCAATGGGCAAGAGCCGCCCCTGGGGGAGGCGGAGGGCGAACTCGACCGTCTTGTTCCCGATGACACAGTTCTCCTCCCGGAGGTCCGGCGGCAGTTGCAGGAGGATCCGGCCCAGGAGGTTCTCGCCGGCCTCCCCGCGGGCCTTGGTCCCGGCCAGGATCCCCTCCAGCCGCTTGAGCGCCTCATAGGCCTCCCGCTCGGCCTTCTCCCGCTCGGTGTCCGCCGCCTGGATCTTGGCCAACAGTTCGCGGGCCTGGGTGATCTCGGCGCGGATGCTGAGGTGAGCCTGGTGCAGCGCCGCCTGCCCCTGCTCCCGGACGGCGGTCACCTCCCCCCGCAGCCCCTCCTGCTGGCGCAGGAGCGTGTCCAGGTCGCCGCGCAGTTGCCCCACCCGCTCACCGAGCCCCGCCATGTGCTGCGCCAGCGCCCCCTCGCCTCCCCGCGCCCTCAGGAAAAGCGCGACCAGGGCGCCTCCGAGGAGGAGCCCTACCGCCAGGAGGACGAGCTCGGTGCCGCTCATCCAGCCCCCTCCCCCGCCCACGCGGCGAGGACGGCCGGCAGTTCCCGCAGGGAACGGATCGTGGCGTCGGCCTCCGCCGCCTGGCGCGTGCCCGACTTCCGGCAGAGGTAGACGGCGCGCATCCCGACCCGCTTCGCCCCGGCCACGTCGGCCACCGGATCATCCCCCACGTGGACGGCCGCGTCGGCCGCGACCTCGAGGGCGCCGAGGGTCGCGTGGAAGAGGCGCGGGTCGGGCTTGCGGAGGCCGACCTCGTCGGAGAAGGTGCAGGCGTGCAGATAGCGGAGCATGTGGCGCCGGGCGAGGGCCGGCCGGAGCGTCCGCCCCGGAGTCCGCCCGGTGTTGCAGATGAGGCCGAGCCGGAGCCCCCGGGCCGCCACCCAGGCCAGCGCCTCCGCCGCCCCGTCGCAGGGACTCGGGAGGGCCTCCAGGACCGGGGCGGCGTAGGCGGCGGCGAGGTCGCGGAGCAGGCGCGCCGGCGGCTCCCCCGCCAGCGCCCCGTCCAGGCGACCCAGGAGGAGCCGGACCTGCGCCTCCGTCGAGACGTCGCGCCCGCTCGCCCAGAGGGTGGCGAGCGCCTCCCCGGCCGCGTCGTACGCGGCGGCCACCGCCGTCTCGCCGACGGCCACGCCGCCGCGCTCCAGGGCCTCCCGGCAGCCCGTGATGCGGAGGCGGCGGGCCTGCCCTTCGGTCGCCTCGTCGTCGGCGATCAGGGTCTGCCAGCAGTCGAAGGTCACCGCGGCGAGCATCCGGTCCCCCGCCGCGCCGGGCCTCCCCGGCACGGTTGCCCCATCCTAGAAGCCGCTCCCGGAGGTGTCAAGGAACGAGGGCCGGCTCGGGCTCGGATCCTCACGCACCGCCCCCGGTCAGTCCTCCACTCCCCAGAGGCAACCCATCGGCGGCGGCGCCGGTTCGAGTCCGCCCTTTCTTGACACCCCGAGGGGGGTCCGATAGATTGCCTGCATGACGGTGCGCTTGGATCCAGAAGTCGCTGCCCGGCAGCTCGCCGACCTCCCACAGACGCTGGCGGATGTTCAGCTTCTTGTGCTCTTCGGGTCGGCAGTCAAGGGGCGGCGCACACCTGCGCGCGACATTGATCTCGCCGTCCAGTGCGACGGCCCGGCGGATCTGGACGCGCTCTATCTCGCCGTCGCTCCCCGTCTCGGGACCGATCGCGTGGATCTGGTTGATTTGCGCCGGGCCGGGCCGCTCCTGGCGTTCGAGGTGGCCCGCACCGGCCGTCTGCTCTTCGAGCGGTACCCCGGGACCTTCCGCCAGTTTCAATCCTTCGCTTCCCGGCGGTACTGCGATACCGAGAAGCTTCGCCGCGCCCAGCGGCGGGCGATCCAGGCCTTCCTCGAGCGGGAGGGCCTGGCGTGAGTCCCGCGGATGCCGCGATCATTCGCCGGAAGCTCGCGCGAATCGCAGCAGCCATCGATGGCCTCCGTCCCCTCGCGCGCTTGAGCCTGGACGAGTATCGCGCGCGATTCTACGAGCGGAAGGCGGCCGAGCGCTTGCTCCAGGAAGCCATCGAGGCAGCCCTTGACATCAACGCGCACCTGATCGCCGAGCTGGGCAGCGAGGTTCCCGAGGAGTATTACGGGGGGTTCCTCAGGATGGCCGACGTCGGAGTCCTCCCCCCCCCGCTCGCCCGCTCTCTTGCCCCTTCCGCCGGCCTCCGAAACCGTTTGGTCCACGAGTACGAGGCCCTCGACGACGCGAAGGTGCTGGCAGCAATCGGGACGCTTCTGAACCTCTACCCCCAATACGCCCAAGCGGTGGAGGCGTACCTCGCGAAAGCCGGCCTCTAGCCGCCCCGTCCCCTGCATTCCCCCATCAGGCCGCGTACCACAACACCGCGAAGAAGTGACAGGCGGTGCCTGCGAGAACGAACAGGTGCCAGACGAGGTGGCTGTAGCGCACGCCCCTGGCCGCGAAGAATGCCAGGCCCGCGGTGTAGGCGACGCCCCCCGCCAGCAGCCACAGCAGGCCCGCCGTCGGCACCCGGAGCCACAAGGGTCGAATCGCGATCAGGATGAGCCACCCCATCCCCACGTACAGCAACGTGGAGAGGATCGGGTGACGGAGCCTTCCAACCGCCTTGAGGGCAATGCCGACTGCGGCCAGGCCCCACACGAGCCCGAAGAGCGTCCATCCCCACGAACCGCGGAGCACCCCCAGGGTGAAGGGCGTGTAGGTCCCCGCGATGAGAAGGAAGATCGCGCCGTGGTCGACCGCCTGGAACACCCGCTTGGCCCTGCTCCCCGGCAGGGCGTGATACAGCGTCGAGGCCAGGTACAGCAGCACCATCGTCGCGGCGAAGACGCTCGCGCCCACAATGGCCCCGGTGCCGCCCCACCGGACCGCATCCCCGACGAGGAACGGGGCTGCCGCGAGCGCAGCCACGAGACCCAGGCCGTGGCTGACGCTATT
>JACPAU010000158.1 GCA_016180705.1 Candidatus Methylomirabilota bacterium | reverse complement strand
TCCGTTCTCAATACCTGCTGGCTTCGTCCCAGAATCTGGACACAGGGTGCTTCTCGACAGGGTTGCTTCCATCCCCTTCGACGGAGAACGGCCATTTCCGGAGGCGAAGGAATTCGTGCGCCACGTTACCAGTCAAGTGCCCCTGCTTGATCCCCCAAAACCGCTTCGCGAGACGGAGGACTACTGGAAAAGGCGGGGTGTCAATGTTCGCTCGACGCTGTGGGCGGGCGCTCGCGGTGGAGCGGCAATGACCGCCGCCTGTCTGACCCTTCTGCACCGCGCGCAGCGCCCAATTTGGCCGTGGTCTGGGGCCACTGCGGGGGGCCTACTTGTGGAGGCCTTTCCTGCCGGGCAACTGCGTCACTGGAACTTGCCGCACGACGGCTACGACGGTGACGAAGATGCGGCCACCCGGAGGCGAGCGGAAATCCTAGACATCTTATCGACCCGCGTCGAACTCGGTCACTTCCGCGCGGAGTTGCGAGGGCACGCTGACGCACTCGACGCCGTCCTATGGGGAGGAGGGGGCCATGGCAACCGCACTCGTACTGGTCACGGCAGATCCGGGGAAGGACCGGGCCGTGGCGAAGAAGGTGAAGGCTGTCCCTGGGGCGGAGGGAGTCTGCCTCGTGAGTGGCCTCTACGATGTGGTGGCCACGGTGAAGGGATCGGGTGCCGGGGAGGTCCTGGACACGGTGTACGACAAGATCCGGACCATCCCCGGGGTCCGGGGGAGTCACACCATGTTCTGCACGCCGGTCTAACGTGAGGGGCGTGCGAGCCACCCCGCAGTGACGGATGAGCGGGCCGGCCCCCCGGCGACCGGAACCGCTATGGGCGCCGGCGAGGCCGGCCGCTGCGGCTCCTGCCGGTACCGGCGGTGGGTGCAAAGCGGGAAGGGGTCGCGGTTCCTCTTCTGCCGGCGGTCGGAGACCGACCCGCGGTTCCCGAAGTACCCGCGCCTCCCGGTCCTCCGCTGCGCCGGCTACGAGGCGGGGGACGACCCGGCGGACCGGTCGGCGCCCCCTTCGAACCCCCGACCGTGAGCCAGGAGGCCACCGAATGCGGACCGTTCGCGCCTTTGCCTTCGACGCCTACGGGACCCTCTTCGACGTCCACTCCGTCGTGGCCGAGTGCCGCAAGGTGACTCCGGAGGCCGAGGCCCTGAGCACGCTCTGGCGGGCCAAGCAACTGGAGTACACCTGGCTTCGGGCCCTCATGGGACGCTACGAGGATTTCTGGAGCGTCACCGACGCCGCGCTCCGCTTCGCCACCCGGCGCCTGAACCTCCGGCTCGATCCGGCGCAGCACGCCCGCCTCCTGGAGGCCTACCTGCGGCTGGAGGCCTACCCGGAGATCCCGAAGATGGTCGAGGCCCTCCGCGGCTACCCGCTGGCCGTCCTCAGTAACGGCTCCCCGCGGATGCTCGAGGCCGTCGTCGAACACACCGGGCTCAAGCCCCATTTTGCCCACGTGATCAGCGTGGACGCGGTCCGCTCCTACAAGCCCTCCCCCGGGGTCTACGCCCTCGGCCCCCAGCGCCTCGGGGTCCCGAGGGAGGAGATCGTCTTCGTCTCCTCGAACAGCTTCGATGTCATCGGGGCCAAGGCCTTCGGATACCGGGTCTGCTGGGTGAACCGGGCCGGCGCCCCCCTGGACGAGCTCGGGATGGCCCCGGACGCCACGGTGAGCCGCCTCGACGAATTGCCGAAGGCGCTGGGGCTCTGAGGGGCGCGCCGCGCGGACGAGGGGGCATGGACGCGGCGGCGGTCCGGCGGCTGCTAGAGACGGTGGAGGAGGAAATCCTCCGCCGCTGGGTCCTCGCCTTCACGGGGCCGCGGCACGGGGTCGAGGATCCGGACCGGCTTGCCGCCGCTGGCGCGCGCCTGGAAGCGGAACTCGGGGCGCTGGGCCTGCCGGTCCGGCGGGATCCCTTCCGGTACCGGGGGCGCCCCTACTTCAACGTGGTGGGGACGCTCCCCGGGACGTTGCCCGCCCGCCCCGCCCTGCTGCTCGGGGCACACTACGATGCCATGGCCGGCACCCCCGGCGCCGACGACAACGCGAGCGGGGTGGCGGTCCTGCTGGCCGTCGCCCGGGCGCTCGCGGGCGTCCGGCTCGCGGTTCCCGTCGAGTTCGTCGGGTTCACGCTGGAGGAGCCGCAGGTTGCCTTCGACCGGTACCGGCACGGCAGCCGCCACTTCGCCCGCCGGGCCTGGTGGGGGCGCCGGCGCTACGCAGGCGTCTTCGTCCTGGAGATGGTCGGCTACACCGACCGCCGCCCCGGCAGCCAGGGGGTCCTTCCGCAGCTCCGCCGGCCCGTCCCGTCCGTCGGGGATTTCCTGGCGGCGGTGGGGACGCGCCGGGCGCGACCGCTGCTTGCGGCGCTCGAGGCGGCGCGCGCCTACGTGCCGGAACTTTCCCTCATCACTCACAAGGTGGCCCTGCGCGGCTTCCTGCTCCCGCCCAGCCGCTGGAGTGACCACGCGCCCTTCTGGGACCGGGCCTACCCGGCGGTCATGCTGACCGATACCTCCTTCCTCCGGAACCCGCACTACCATCAGCCGACGGATCTGCCCGAGACGCTGGACTACGCCTTCATGGCCGCCGTGGCGCGCCTGGTCGTCGCGACGCTGGTCGCAATGGGAACCTGACGGCCCTCACGCGGTTTTGGTATCATGGGGATCTCGATCCGGCGCCAAAAGGCGCCTCCACCCACCTTCACCTCAGGAGGGACAGCGATGCGGGAGCGGCGGCGAGCCGAGCGGGTGGATGTCACGCGGCGGCGTCTCGTCGTCGGGATCGGGGCAGCGGGATTCGCCCTGGCGGCGGGGCCCGTCTCGGCCCAGGTGATTACCACGCCGAGCGAGGGGCTGATCACCGCCGAGCATAAGGTCCGCAACGGCGCAGACAGCGTCCCGGTCTACGAGGCCCGGCCGAGCGGGGCGGGCCGGTATCCCGTTGTCATCGTCATCCATGAGAACGTGGGCGTCCACGAGTACATCCGGGACGTGGCCCGCCGCTTCGCCCGGGAGGGCTATGTGGCCCTCGCGCCCGATCTGTTCTCGCGCGAGGGGGTCGCGCAGATGAGCGCTATGGGCAAGGTGCGCGAGGCCGTCGGGAAGGTCTCCGACCGGCAGGTGCTCCAGGACTTGGTCGCGACGGCGGAGTTCGGGACCCGGCAACCGTACGCCCGCGCCGACCGGGTCGGCGCCACCGGCTTCTGCTGGGGCGGGAGGATCACCTGGCTCCTCGCCGCCACGGATAAGAATCTCAAGGCCGCCGTGATCTGGTACGGGCGCATTGCCTCCCCGCAGAAGGACGCCCTGCATCCCAAGGATCCGCTCGACCTGGCGAAGGAGGTGGTCTGCCCGGTCCTGGGCCTGTACGGCGAGGCGGACACCGGCATCCCCGTTGCCGACGTCCGGAAGATGGAGGCGGCCCTGAAGGCGGCGGGCAAGGCGGCCGAGTTCGTCGTGTACCCAGGGGCGGGCCACGCCTTCTTCTCAGACTACCGGCCGTCGTACCTGCCTGAGCCGGCCAAGGACGGCTGGCAGCGCGCGCTCGCCTGGTTCGCGCGGTACCTGAAGGCGTAGCGGCCGCGACAACATCGCATGGCCCATCCACCGGCTGTCCCGTTGGCCCGCCTCCTGAAGTCGGTCAGCCGGTCCTTCTACCTGAGCCTCCGGATCCTGCCGCGCGGGCCCCGGGAGCCGGTCGGGCTGGCGTACCTGTTCGCCCGCGCCGCCGACACCATCGCCGACACGCGGGTGCTCCCCCGGGCCGACCGGCTCTTGTACCTGGAGGCGCTCCGGGACACCTTCCTCGTGGACGCCGGGTCCGACCCGGCCCGCCTCGCGAGTGCCCTCGCCCCCCACCAGCAGAACCCGGCCGAGCGGACCCTCCTGCTCACGCTCCCCGCGGCACTCGCCGCGTACCGGGCGCTCCCCTCCGCCGATCGCGCGGCGGTCCGCCGGGTCCTCCTTGCCATCACCCAGGGCATGCGGATGGACCTCACCACCTTCCCCGGCGAGGAGGAGGGCCAGGTCGTGGCGCTGGAGACCCGGGCGGACCTCGACCGCTACACCTACTGGGTGGCGGGTGCCGCGGGGGAATTCTGGACCGACGTCCACCTGGCCCACCGCCCGGCCCTGGCCGGATGGGACGGCGCGACGATGCGGCGCCGCGGCGTCCGGTTCGGCCGGGGGCTCCAGATGACGAACATCCTCCGGGATTTGCCCCGCGACCTCCGGATCGGGCGATGCTACCTCCCCCGCGAGGACCTGGCCGCTCTCGGTCTCGCCCCGACCGACCTGCTCGAGCCCCGGGTCCTTCCCAAGGTCCGCCCGCTGCTGGTGGACCTGCTCCGGGTCACTCTGGCGCACTACGACGAGGGTTGGGCCTACACGCTGGCGGTCCCGCGGCGGGAGTGGCGGCTGCGCCTCGCCTGCGCCTGGCCGCTCCTCATCGGGCTCAGGACCCTGGGCCTGCTCGCCCGGGCGGAGCACCTCCTCGAGCCCGACGCCGTCGTCAAGGTCTCCCGCGGTGGGGTGTACGCGATCCTGGCCCGGTCGGCGGCCCGGGTCGGCTCGGCGGGCGCCCTCGATGCCTACTACCGCGCCCTGCGGGCGGGCGCGCGCGCGGCGGCGGGGCTCGACTGAGCGGAGGAGCGCCGTGCGGCCCGTCCGCGCCCGCGTCCTGATCTCCGGGAAGGTGCAGGGGGTGTACTTCCGGGGCACGACGGAGGACGAGGCGCGCTCGCGCGGCCTCGCCGGCTGGGTCCGGAACACCCCGGGAGGCGAGGTCGAGGCGGTCTTCGAGGGAGAGCGGGAGGCCGTGGAGGCCATGATCGCCTGGTGCCATCGCGGCCCGCCGGCGGCGCGGGTGACGAAGGTCGCGGTTAGTTGGGAGGAGCCCCGCGGGGAGCGGGGGTTCTCCGTCCGGTTCTAGTACAAACGACGGAACGCACGTGACAGCGTCCGGGTCCTGGCGCCGGCGCCGCCCCGGCCCCCGGGCCCCCCTGGGGAACCCTCCCGTGGTTCCCCCCATCGGCCAAGCGCCGATGGGCCCCCCCTCCGCTACGGGGGCCCTGGGCGGCATCCGGCGCCACCC
>JACPAU010000157.1 GCA_016180705.1 Candidatus Methylomirabilota bacterium | reverse complement strand
GGAAGAGGGGCGGGACACCTCCATGCCAGGCGGCAAGCCCCTGCCCTGCCGGCGCGCGGTAGAGCCGGGCCAGGCTCGCCGCGGCATAGGCCAAGAAAATAAAGGAGAGCGAATCCATGACCGGGACATTGCTCAGGTACAGCTCCTGGCCGACGGTGGCTCCCGTGTACTCGTAGGTGCCGAACGGCACCCCGATCCGCGTCGAGGCGAACTCGGCGAGGAAGGCCGTCGCCCAGACGATGCCGGCGAACCGGAGCGTTCGGCGGAGCCCCTGCTCGGCTGCGAGCGCGACGAGGGCGGCAGCCAGGGGGAGGAAGACGTAGGGCCGGAGGAGCAGGGTGCCCCAGAGAAGCGCCAGGCCGTCCATCAGCGCGTCCCCCGGAGGACGTCCCGGTAGGCGGCGAGGGCCCAGAGCGGGAACGTCAGCGGGTACAGGTGGTACCGGAGATAGAAGACCCGCGGGAACCCGGTCCCGTTGAAGCCCGGGTCGGTCCAGCGCCCGTCCTTCCCCTGCATCCGGAGGAGGTACGCGGCCCCGCGCGCGGCGGCCTCCCCCCGGCCCCGGCCGCCGTCCACGAGGGCCATGAGGGCCCAGGCCGTCTGGCTCGGCGTGCTCGGCCCGGTCCCCGCCAGGCTGGGGTCGGCATAGGAATCGCAGGACTCTCCCCAGCCCCCATCGGGGTTCTGGACCCCCTCGACCCAGTCGAGGGCCTCCCGCACGTAGGGAGCATCCAGGCGCTCGCCGATGGCCTTCAGGCCCCGCATCACCGACCACGTTCCATAGATGTAGTTCACGCCCCAGCGACCGTGCCAGCCGCCGCCCGGCACCTGGGTCGCCCGGAGGAAGCGGAGGCCCCGGCGGGCCGGCGGGAAGTCGGGCCCGTAGCCGAAGCGCCCCATGGTGTCCAGGGCGCGCCCGGTGAGGTCCTCCGTGCTCGGGTCCAGGAGCGCGCCGTGATCCGCGAACGGGATGTTGTTCAGCCAGAGCCGGTTGTTGTCCGCGTCAAAGGAGCCCCAGCCGCCGTCCTCCCCCTGCATGCCGAGGAGCCAGGCCAGGCCCCGCCGCATCGCGGCCTCCTGCCCTTCGACATCGGGGAGGCGCAGGCGCTTCAGAGCCATCAGGGCGGCCGCCGTGTCGTCGTTGTCCGGGTAGAAATCGTTGCTGAACTGGAACGGCCATCCGGCCGGCTCGAGGCCCCGCCTTTTCACCTGCCAGTCCCCCGGCACACGGACCTGTCGCCCGAGCAGCCAGGTCCCGGCGCGCACCAGGGCCGGGTCGTCGGCGGGGAGGCCCGCCTCGTGCAGCGCGTGGATCGCCAGGACGGTGTCCCAGACCGGCGAGAGGCAGGGCTGGACTTCCAGGCGGTCGGGCCCCTCCACGACCAGAGCCTCGATGGCGGCGATGCCCTGCTCCACCAGGGGATGGCCGTCAGGATAGCCGAGGCAGCGGAGCGCCAGCACCGCGTTGGCCATGGCCGGATAGATGCCCGCCAGGCCCCCGGCCGCCTCTACGCGGGGGAGGAGCCAGGCCTCCGCCCGGCGCAGCGCGGCGTGCCGCCAGCGGCTGATGTGGTGGTGGTCGTAGAAGTGGAGGACGCGGTCGAGGACGAGGAGGGCGCGCTTCAGGCTCAGGAGCGGGGGGGCGGCCGGGGAGGTCCCTTCTCCCTGCCCCCGCGGGCCCCGGTGCAGTTCCTCCAGACCAAGGGACGGCGGCAGGGCCTTGACCGGCCGGTGGTGGAAGAGAACCAGGAGCGGCACGAGAACCGTCCGCGACCAGTAGGACATCTGGTAGAGGCTGAAGGGCGCCCCGGACGGCAAAAAGACAATCTCGGGCGGCATGCACGGGATCTGCCGCCACGGGTACTGGCCGAACAGGGCGAGCATGATTTTGGTGAAGACGTTGGCGCGGGGCAGGCCCCCGAGGTCCAGGACGACCTGGCGCGCCCGGCGCATCCAGGGCTCCTCCGGCGAGACCCCCGCGAGCTTGCCGGCGAAGTAGGCCTTCACCGTGGCGCTGATGTCGCTCCGGGCGCCGGGGTAGATGGCCCAGCCCCCCTCGGGGAGCTGGAGGTCGCGGATGCGGGCAACAGCCTTCCGCTCCCGCCGCCGATCCACGCGCCCGAGCAGGTGCTGGAGCAGACAGTACTCGGCGGTGATCGTGACGTCGGCCTCGAGGAGGCCCATCCAGTACCCGTCGCAGGCCTGCTGCCCGAGGAGGGCCGCCCGCGCGTCCGCGATGGCCCGCTCCAGCGCCTCGACGCCGGGGAGGGCGACGGGCCCGGCGGGCGCCGGTCTCGGCCGGGCCGGAGCGCGCAGCGGCCGACGCCGCGCGGGGGCCAGCCAGCCGGCCATCCCCCGGGTCCCGGCGACGAGCGTGAGCCAGGTCTCCAGGCGTTCGGGAAGAAAAGAGAAAGACATGATGAAACCTCGCACGACTTCGGATGGATGAGTCCGCAGTTTCAAATATCAAAAGAGGCTAGCAGCGCGTCAACGAACCGTCAAGGTGTTTCGGCTCCGCTCCACCGATCTCGGGGGCACCGGACGCTCAGGGGGAGGAGACGCTCTCCGGGCGCACCCGTCTGAGCGCCCGCACGGCTGCCAGCAAGACGGCCTCCTCGCCCCAACCGCCCGGCTTCGTGATCACCGGGAGGCCGGCGAAGCGGCCGCCGCAGAGCCGCCCGATGGGCACCGAGGGGGCCAGGGCCCCCTCGATGACGGTCCCCGTGGCTCCGAACGCCCGGTACACCCCTGCCGTCGTGTCCCCGCCCACCAGGACCAGCCCCCCAAGGGGGACCGAAGCCGCGGCGACGGCGAGCCGCCCGAGGCCATCGGCGATGGCCCGTCGCGTCTTCTCCGCCCCGAGCCCGGCCTCCCGTCCCCTCCGGAATGCGGCCTCGGCGGCGTCGAGATCGGGGCGCGTGCGGATGAGGAGGTTCCGCCCCTCCGCCGCCGCCCGGGAAGCCAGGGCGACCACCGCCGTCTCGGCGGCCGCCCTCCCCGCCGTCTTGAGGAGCGCCGCAGGCTCGGCGACGAAGGGGAGCGTTCCACTGTCTTCCAGGAGGCGGGCCACCTGCCGGTCGCTCACCTCCTCCAGGCTCCCGACCACCAGGAGGATCGGGGATCCCGCGCACGGCAGGAGGTGCCGGGCCAGCGCCCCGCAGAACTCGACCCCGCCGGCAGCGGCGCCGGCGAAGCCCTCCTTGACGCAGGCGGCGGCGACGGCCGCCACGTCGCCGACCGTGGCGGCGTCGCAGACGAGGACCTGCGCGCGGGCCGCCGCTTCGCGGAGGGCGGCGCGGAGCACCGCGTCCGGACCCCGGATCGCCGCCAGGGGAATCGAGGCCACCGGAGCCCGGCTCTGCTCCCCGAGGACGGCGGCGACAGCCGAGTGGGCCACCGGAGGAATGGCCCGCCTCGCAATCGGTGTCTCGGCAAGCGGGCGGCCCTCCACGAGGAGGACCCCGTCTACCGTGAGGCGGGCGTTCAGCGGGGAGGCCGGGAGGAACGGAAGGGCCGGGGCGCCGGTCGCCTCCCGGAAGGCATCCAGTTCCGCTCCGAGATTGCCGCGGAGGGTGGAGTCGGTCTTCTTATAGAAGATGCCGGCGCCCCAGTCCCGGAGGGCCGCGACCGCCGCGCGGACCTTCTCGGCTGCCCCCGCGGGCCCGTCGGCCCGGCTGTCCACGTCGAGGACGGCGGCGGCGAGGTCGGCCGGGACCGTGGCCAGCGCTGCCGGGTCGGCCGTCGCCACGCTCGGCAGGCCCACCTCGGCCAACTGGGCGCCCACGGCGTTGGCCCCCGTCAGGTCGTCCGCCACCACCCCGAGCCGGACGCTCACGCGCCCTCCGGGCGGGGGATGACGAGGTGCCGGTCCTCCACCACGACCCGGCCGCGCGCGAGGACGGTCCGGACCGGGTTGATCCCGACGTGGTAGGGCAGGTGCAGATGGTTGGGACAGTCGAGGATGAGGAGGTCCGCCTGCTTGCCGGGCCGGAGGGAGCCCACCGCGGCCGCACGGGCGAGCGCCGCGGCCCCGCCCATCGTGGCCGCGAGCAGGGCCTCGTCCGGGCTCATTTGCATCTGGGTGCAGGCCAGGTGCAGGATGAGGGGCATGCTCTCGGTCATGCAGGTGCCGGGGTTGCAGTCGGTGGCGAGGGCGACCGTGAGGCCCGCGGCAAGCATGGCCCGCGCGGGCGCGTAGCGCCTCAGGCCGAGGAAGGCGGCCGTCCCCGGCAGGAGGGTGGCCGCGACCCCGGCCGCCTTCAGGACCTGGATGCCCGGCTCGGTCACGCGGAGCAGGTGGTCGGCCGAGACGGCGTGCACGGCCGCCGCCACCTCGGCCCCGCCGGAGGCCGCGAACTCGTCGGCATGAATCTTGGGTCGGAGCCCGAGGCGGGCCGCCGCCCGGAGGATCCGCTCGCTCCCTCCACCACCGAGGCCACATAGGCCGCCCGGCGGGAGGCGTACTCGGGAGGGATGGCGTGGGCGCCGAGGAAGGTCGGGACGACGTCCGCGGGATGGGCCTCGGCGAGGCGGCGTGGGACCCGGAGGCACTTGAGTTCGCTCTCGAGGGAGAGCCCATAGCCGCTCTTGACCTCGACGGTGGTGCTCCCGTGGCGGAGGCAGGAGGAGAGGCGGTCCCAGGTCAGGCGGAACAGGTGCTCGGAGGAGGCCTCGCGCGTCGCGCGGACCGTGCTCTGGATGCCGCCGCCGGCCGCCGCGATCTCCTGGTAGCTGGCCCCCCGGGCGCGCGCGGCGAACTCCGCCTCCCGGGTGCCGGCGAAGAGCAGATGCGTGTGGGAGTCCACGAAGCCGGGGCAGACCGTCCCGCCGCGGGCCTCGAGGAGCCGAGTCCCCCCCTCCACGGCCACGGCCTCCCGCAGGTCGCGGGCCGCCCCGACCCAGAGGATCCGCTCGTTGGCGACGGCGACCGCGCCGTCCCGGATGAGGCCGAGCTGCCCCTCGCCCAGGCCCGGCTCCGCCGTCACGACCTCGGCGCAGTTTGTGACGACGAGATCCGCAGCCGGGCGGCTCATGCCGTCAGCCCGGGGATCTTCAGCCCGCGCCGGCGCGCCACCTCCACGGCCCGCTCGTAGCCGGCGTCGGCATGCCGGATGACGCCGAGACCGGGGTCCGTGGTGAGAACGCGCTCGAGCCGGCGCCACCACCACCATCCCGGCGTGCAGCGAGTACCCGATCCCCACCCCGCCCCCGTGGTGCACCGACACCCAGGTCGCCCCGCTCACGGCGTTGAGCAGGGCGTTGAGGACGGGCCAGTCGGCGATGGCGTCGGAGCCGTCCCGCATCGCCTCCGTCTCCCGGTAGGGGGAGGCGACGGAACCGGCGTCCAGGTGGTCCCGCCCGATGACGATGGGGGCCCGCACCGTGCCCCGGCGGACGAGGTCGTTGAAGCGCCGGCCGGCCTCGGCCCGCTCCCCGTACCCAAGCCAGCAGATGCGGGCGGGCAGCCCCTGGAAGTGGACCTTCTCCCGGGCCAGCCGGAGCCAGCGGTGCAGCCCCGCATCCTCCGGAAAGGCGGCGGTGACGGCATCGTCAGTGGCGGCGATGTCCTGCGGGTCCCCCGAGAGGGCGACCCACCGGAACGGACCCTTCCCCTCGCAAAAGAGGGGGCGGATGTAGGCCGGGACGAAACCGGGGAAGGCGAAGGCATCCTCGATCCCCGCCTGCTTCGCCTGCGCCCGCAGGTTGTTCCCGTACTCGAAGGTGACGGCCCCCCGCCGCATGAGCCCGAGCATGGCCCGCACGTGGACGGCGATGGAGGCGGAGGCCTCCCGCATGTAGGCCTGGGGGTCCCGCTGCCGTAGGGCCGCCGCCTCCTCCAGCGTGAAGCCGCGGGGGATGTAGCCGTTCAGGGGATCGTGGGCGGCCGTCTGGTCGGTGAGGAGG
>JACPAU010000156.1 GCA_016180705.1 Candidatus Methylomirabilota bacterium | reverse complement strand
TTCCCCGGCGTCGACGCGGGGCTCCTGGACTACCTGCCGCCGCGGGCGCTCTGCCTCCTGGACGATCCCGACCAGGTGACGGCCGCTGCCGTCCGGGCGCGCGAGGAGGCCGTCGCGGCGGATGCGCGGTGGGCGGCGGCAGGGGTGGCCGTCCCGCCCGCGAGCGCCCGCCTCACCCCCTGGGAGACGCTCCGCGCCGCCCTGGACTCCCGGGTCCAGGTTGCCCTCTCCCCCTTCCCGCTGCCCGAGGGATTGGCGGGGGGAGCCATCCCCTGCGCGACCGAGCCGATCCCGGCCTACCAGGGGCGCCTCCAGGCCTACGTCGAGGACGTGACCCGGTGGCTCCGGGAGGGCTTTGCCGTGACGCTCGTGGCCCGCAGCGACGCGCAGGCCCGCCGGCTCCAGGAGATCCTCCGGGAGCACGCCCTCGGCGCCGTCCTCGGGGTCGCGAGCGGCCCGGAGCGCCCCCTGGCTGTCGCCGTGGGGGAGGTGAGCCGCGGCTTCCGCTTCCCGGCCGTCAAGGCGCTCCTGGTCACCGAGGGAGAACTCTTCGGGACCCGCCGCCTGCCGCCCCCCCGCAAGCCCGCGCGCCCCGGTACCACCCTGCAGGCGCTCGAAGCGATGGCCCCCGGCGACCTGGTGGTGCACATGGACCACGGGATTGCGCGGTACCGGGGGCTTGAGCGCCTGGCCGTCGCCGAGCGGGACGGGGACTACCTGATCCTGGAGTACGCCAACGGGGATCGGCTCTACGTGCCCGTCGAGAAGATGGGGCTGGTCCAGCGCTACCTGGGCGCGGAGGCGCGCCCGCCGGCCCTGGACCGGCTCGGGGGAAGCGCGTGGGCCCGGGCCAAGGCGCGGGTGAAGGCCTCGGTCCGCGCGCTGGCGAAGGAGCTGGTGCAGTTGTACGCCGCCCGCCAGGTCCTCCCCGGGCACCCCTTCTCGCCGGACGCGCCCTGGCAGCGGGAGTTCGAGGCCTCCCTCCCCTACGAGGAGACTCAGGACCAGCTTCACGCCATCCGGGCGGTCAAGGCGGACATGGAGCGGCCGCGCCCCATGGACCGCCTCATCTGCGGGGACGTGGGGTACGGGAAGACGGAGGTCGCCATGCGGGCCGCCTTCAAGGCGGCCATGGACGGCAAGCAGGTGGCCGTCCTCGTCCCCACCACCGTCCTCGCCATGCAGCACGTCGCCTCCTTCGGCGAGCGCTTCGCGCCCTTCCCTCTCCGGGTGGAGATGCTCTCCCGGTTCCGGAGCCGCCGGGAGCAACAGGCCGTCCTGCAGGGCCTCCGGGACGGGACCGTGGACATCGTCATCGGGACCCACCGGCTCCTGCAGCGGGACGTCCGGTTCCGGGACCTGGGGTTGCTCGTCGTGGACGAGGAGCAGCGGTTCGGCGTCGCGGCGAAGGAGCGCCTGAAGCAGTTGCGCCGCGAGGTGGACGTCCTCACCCTGACGGCGACCCCCATCCCCCGGACGCTGCATATGGCGATGCTGGGGGTGCGGGACGTAAGCACCATCGAGACGCCCCCCGAGGACCGCCTGGCGATCCGGACCTTCATCTGCCGCTTCGACCCGGCAGTGATCCGGGAGGCGGTGGAGCGGGAGCTCGCACGGGGGGGGCAGGTCTTCTTCGTCCACAACCGGGTGGAGAGCATCCACAGCATGGGCCGATACCTCAAGCGGCTCCTCCCCCACGTGCGCATCGCCATCGCCCACGGCCAGCAGTCGGAGGCGGCGCTGGAGAGGGTCATGGTGGATTTCTACGCCCGGAAGCACGAGCTTCTTCTCTGCACCACGATCATCGAGTCGGGCCTGGATATCCCCACCGCCAATACGATCATCGTGAACCGGGCCGACCGCTTCGGCCTCGCCCAGCTCTACCAGCTCAGGGGCCGCGTGGGGCGCGACCGGCACCGGGCCCACGCCTACCTCCTCATCCCCCGCGAGGAGGCGCTGACCGAGGTGGCCCGGCGGCGCCTCCAGGTGCTGGTGGAGTTCACCGAGCTCGGCTCCGGCTTCAAGATCGCGGCCCGGGACCTGGAGATCCGGGGCGCCGGGAACCTCCTGGGGGCGGAGCAGCACGGCCACATCGCCGCCGTAGGGTTCGACCTGTACTGCCGGCTCACGCAGGAGGCCGTCCAGGAGCTGAAGGGGGAGCCGGTGGAGAGCCCGGTGGACCCGGCCGTCCGGCTGCCGGCGGAGGCTCTCCTCCCCGACGTCTACGTGGACGACCCGGGACTCCGCCTCGCCCTCTACAAGCGGCTGGCGGCGGCGGAGGGCGAGGAGGCGCTGGAGGAACTCGCGGTGGAGCTGCGCGACCGTTTCGGACCGCCGCCGCCCGAGGCGACCTGGCTCCTCAGGGGCATGGCGCTGCGTCTGGTCGCCCGCCGCCTGCGGGCCGTCGAGGTGGACCTCCGGTCGCCCACGGTCCGGGTCCGCCTCGACCGGAGGCCGGGGGTGGACGGGGCGGCCGCGGCGGCCCTGCTCCGGGAATCGGCCGGGCGGCTCCGCTACGGCCCGCAGGATACTCTCACCTGGCACTCGGGTGAGGAGGACTCCGAGCGGCGCGCCGCCGCGGTCAAAAACCTGTTGCGACGGCTGGCGGCTCCCTGATAGGGTCCCCCTGCATCGGGGGACAGAGAGCATGGGCGCGGCCCGGCCGCGCGGGAGGCGGCGTCGTGGGATGGGGGCGGTGGGGGGTCCTGGCGGGGGCCGCGGTGGTCGCGGCCTGCGTCGGGGGGTCGGACGAGCAGGTCGTGCTCCGGGTCAACGGGACCCGGGTGACGGTGGCGGAGTTCCGGCAGAGGCTGGATCAGGAACGGGAGCGGGTCCCGCCGCACCTGCACGCCCTCATGGAGTCGGCCGACGTGCAGAAGCGCTACGCGCAGGATCTCGTCCGGCGGGAGATCCTCCTCCAGGAGGCGACCCGGCGGGAGCTCGACCGCCGGCCGGCGGTGACCGATCGGGTCCGGCAGGCGAAGGAGCAGGTGATGCTCCAGACGCTCCTGAAGGAGGAGATCGAGGAAAAGGTCCGGGTGCCGGAGGCGGATGTCCAGACCTACTACGACGGGCACCCGGAGGAGTTCAGCCGGGACCGGCTGCGGGCGGGGCACATCCTGGTCCGGACCGAAGAGGAGGCCCAGCAGGTCCTCGAGCGGTTGAAGGGGAAGGAGGCCTTCGAGGCGCTCGCGCGGCGCCTGTCCCTGGACAAGGCGAGCGGGGCGAAAGGGGGGGAGCTGGGGATCGTCGAGCGCGGGGCAACGGTCCCCGAGTTCGAGAAGGCCGCGTACGCCCTGAAGGTGGGGGAGGTGAGCGGCCCCGTCAAGACCCAGTTCGGTTACCACATCATCCGGGTGACCGGGCGGGAGACGCGGCCGGCGACTCCCTTTGCCGAGGTGCGGGAGGATCTGAGCCGCCGCCTCCTCGAGGAGCGCCAGCGGGCGGCCTTCGAGGCCTTCGTGGACGGGCTGCGGGAGCGGGCGACCGTGGAGGTGCGGGAAGACCTCCTCCCGGTCCCGGCCGCCCCTGCAGGAGGCGGGGAGGGGGCGGGAGGCGGGGAGGGGAAAAAGCGGTGAGGCGCCTGGCCCGCATCGTGACCCTCACGGCGGCGGTCGGCCTGCCCCTCCTGCCCGCGCCCGCCGGGAGCGTCCCCATCGAGCGGGTGGTGGCGGTGGTGAACGAGGAGATCATCACCCTCACCGAGCTCATGGAGGAACGGCGCGCGGCGGCGGGGCGCCTCCAGTCCGCCGGCGCACCTCCCCTCCGCGCGACCGCGGACCCGCAAGAGCGGCAGATCCTCGAGGAACTCATCGAGCGCCGCCTCCTCCTGCAGGAGGCGGCCCGGGGGGGGGTCCGGGTGGACGCGGCGGAGGTGAAGGCCGCCATCGAGGACCTGAAGGCCCAGAACAAACTCGCGGACGAGGCGGCCCTGGAGGCGGCGGTGGGCCGGGAGGGGCTTACCCTCTCCCAGTTCCGCCGGCGGCTGCAGGACCAGCTGGCCATCGGGAAGCTGCTGGCCCGCAAGGTCCGGGGGAGCATCATCCTCACCGACGAGGAGCTGGAGGCTTACTACCGGGCCCACCCGCAGGAGTTCCGGTTGACCGGCCAGGTCCAGCTCCGGCATCTGCTGATCGCGGTTCCGAAGGCGGACGACCCGGAGGCAGAGGCCGCGGCGGCGAGCCGGGTCTCCGAAGTCCTCACGGCGCTCATGGCCGGCGCGCCCTTCGCGGCCGTGGCCGCGCGGTACTCCGATGCCCCGACGGCGGCGCAGGGGGGGGAGCTCGGCGTCCTGCGCCAGGGCGAACTCGCCCCCGAGCTCGAGCGGGTGGCCTTCGCCTTGCTCCCCGGCGAGATGAGCACCCCGATTCGGACCGCGGCCGGCTACAACATCCTCCTGGTCGAGGCGCGGGAGGCCCCGGTTCTCCCCTTCGCGCAGGCCCGCGACGGTATCCGCGACCAGCTCTTCCGCCAGCGGGCCCAGAAGCGCTTCCAGGAATACCTCACCGATCTCCGCCAGAAGGCCTACGTCGAGATCAAGCTCCCCTAACGAGAAGGCCTACGTCGAGATCAAGCTCCCCTAACGAGTTCCCCGCTCCTCCGCCCCGTCGTCAGGTCAGGCGCTCCTGTGCCCGGCGCGGCCCGGCCGGCGGCCCTCCCTCTGCGCGGCGGGAGGGGGAACTAATGCACACGACAGAATCAAACCGACAAGGTCCGGGTCCTGTCGCCGGCGCCGCCCCGGCCCCCGGCCCCCGTGGGGAACCCTCCCGTGGTTCCCCCCATCGGCGAAACGCCGATGGGACCCCCCTCCGCTACGGGGGCCATGGGCGGCATCCGGCGCCACCCGGACTCTGTGTGACACCATTTATGTCATTCGTATTAGTCGCCCGCCCCGGACCCCGCAGGCGTGCCCTGGGCCGCCGGCCGCACGCCCGGGGCCGGCCGGGCCGCGCCGGGCACAGGAGCGCCTGACCTGACGACGGGGCGGAGGAGCGGGGAACTCGTTAGGGGAGCTTGATCTCGACGTAGGCCTTCT
>JACPAU010000253.1 GCA_016180705.1 Candidatus Methylomirabilota bacterium | reverse complement strand
GCCGCCGGGCCGGCAGGGCCCCCTCGCGCAGGTAGCGCTCCGCAAGGCTCGGCAGAAAGGCGACGCGCGCGTCTTCCACCGCTCCGGCGCCGCCCCCCTTCTCCGCGAGGGCCGGAGAATCACCCCGGAAGGTCTCCGTGGGGAGCCCGGCTTCCCGCCAGCCGGCGAGTCCGCCCGCGAGCGTCGAGACCCGGTAGAAGCCCTGCTCCACTAGCCACCGCGCCACCCGGGCGCTGGTCGCCTCCCCGGGTCAGGAGCAGTAGACGACCAGGTGCGCGTCGGCCGGCAGCTCCCGCGCGCGCCGCGGGACCTCGTCCAGGGGCAACCAGATCGCCCCGGGGATCCGCGCCGGGTCGGTGCTCCATGCTTCCCGGCGGCGAACATCGAGGATCGCGATCTGCTCTCCCCCCTTGCGGCAGGCCTCGACTTCGCTGGGGGTGATCCGAGTCACTTCGTGAGACGATTCGGCCATCCTACCTCCTGAGCGGCTCTCGCCCCATCCCATCCCGGACACGGTCTTCAGATGTTGCCACCGGGCTGAACGATGCGGACCGCGAAAGGGATTATGTGAGTGGAGTGTAGCTTCCGGCGCGCCCCTGTCAAGGCCCGGTCACCGTTGCCGGCCGGGTTACGGCGTATTGGCAGGCCGCGGCTTTCCCTTGACGGCGGCAGGAACCTTGCCTAAACTCGTGCCACTCCCACCCACGGTCTGGATCCAGTGGAAGGTGAGCGGGGCGGCATGGCCGAGCCAACGTGAGACGAGTACCCGTCGCCTTCGTTCTCAGCCTCGTCTTCGGCATTCTCTCGGCGCCTCCTCCCTCCGAGGCCCAGCAGGCGAAGCGGCCCTACCGGATCGGTGTCCTCCACCAGGCCTTCGTCCCGAATTCCCCCCCAATCGAAGGTCTCAAGGCCGGGCTGAAAGGCTTGGGCCTCGAGGAAGGTCGCGATGTGACGTTCAACATCCGTTTTTCCAGGGGCGACCCCCAGGCGACTTCCGCTGCGGCCGCCGCCCTCGTCAAGGCGGGGGTGGACCTCATCGTGACGGACCGGGAGGACCCCGCGCTGGCCGCGAAGGCCGCCACCCAGACAATCCCAATCGTCTTCATGGGGGTGGGCGACCCGGTCGCCGCCGGCATCGTCAGCGCCGTGGCCCATCCGGGGGGAAACCTCACTGGGGTCTCGAGCCTCTCCACGGAACTCGCGCCAAAGCGGCTGGAGGTCCTGAAAGCCGTCGTCCCCGGCCTGCGCCGCGTTTGGGCTATCTACTTCGCGGACGATTCCTCCTCCGTGGCCGCGGCGCGGAAGGCCCACGAGGTCGCCCCGCGCCTGAAACTGGAGCTGATCGCGCAGCCTGTGCGGAGTCGCGAGGAGGCGGCGCAGCACCTGAGGGCCCTCCGGCCGGGCGATGGCCTGCTCTCGCCGCCGGCCGTGGCCATGAACATCCCCGGCTTGCTCTTGGACGTCCACCTGTTCTCCCAGGTGCCGGCGGTCTTCTACGGCACCTTCTGGGTCCAGGCCGGCGCCCTGGTGTCGTACGGCTCGGACTTCCACGCCGAGGGCGTCCAGGCAGCCCGACTCGTGGCCAGGATCGTCCGGGGGGCCCGGCCCCGGGACCTGCCCGTGGAAGATACCAGCAAGATCGAGCTGGCCGTCAACCTCAAGACCGCCAGGGCCTTGGGACTCACGATTCCGCGCGAGATCCTCGCCCGGGCGGACCAGGTCGTCGAATGAGCGTTACATCGGGTGGGGCGAGGGGTTTGCGTCCTGAGGGAGGAGGGAAGGACATGCGCGCGAGAAATCTCCTCATTCGCCAAATGGTCGTCGGCGTGGTCGCCGCGGTGCTCCTGGCCGGGCCGGCCAGCGCTCTGCAAGTGGGGAAGCGAGCGCCGGACTTCACGCTGCCGGGCACCGGCGGGAAGCAGGTCCGCCTGGCCAACCTGCTCGGCAAGGGGCCGGTGGTGATCTACACGTTCATCCAGGCCTTCGGCGGCGCCTGAACGGAGGAGATCAGCGGCTTCGAGGCGAACCTCGCCAAGTACGAAGCCGCGGGCGCCCAGGTGCTGGGCGTGAGTGTAGACATCCCGGAGACGCTCGAAGCGTTCGCGAAGAGCAACAACATCAGGCACCCGCTCCTCTCCGACTTCGGTCGCCAGATGTTGCCGGCCTACGGTGCCCTGGTGGCGGACGAGACGAGCCCGGTCTACCGGTACGCGAAGCGGGCCTACTTCATCCTGGACCGCCGGGGCATCGTGCGGTACATGAAGATCCAGGACAACCCGCTGAACCTCCTCAAGCAGGAGGAAGTGCTCAAGGCGCTCAAGGAGTCTGGCGTATGAGGGGATGGGCCACTCTGGTGGGACTGGCGATCGGGCTCCTGGCGACCGCCGGTCTGGGCGCCGAGCCGGATTTCGCGGCGCTGGGCGTGCAGCGCTACGACCCCCCGAAGCCCGCCCCGGCCTTCACCCTGCCGGACCTCGACGGGCGCACGGTCCGCCTGGAGGACCTGCGCGGCAAGGTCACGCTCCTGTACTTCTGGACGACGTGGTGACCAGACTGCCGGGAGGAGTTGCCTTCCGTCAACAAGCTCTACACGCAGTACAGGGTCCTGGGATTCGAGGTGCTGCTGATCAACTTCCACGAAGACCCGGAGCTGGTGAGACGGACGGTGCGTGAGCGCGGGTACGTCGCCCCCGTGCTGCTCGACCGGAGCGGTGACGTGGCGGGGAAGTCCTACGGAGTCTGGGGCCCCCCCACCGCCTACTTCGTGGATCGGCAGGGTCGGCTCCTCGGGCGGGTGGCGGGGGCGCGCGACTGGGGCAGCGCGGCGGCCCGCCGGTTCGTGGAGGCGCTCCTGGAGGTATCTCCGCGGTGAAGCGAAAGATCGTGGTCTCCGTCGTTCTGCTCAGCCTGGCGGCGGCCGTCGCCGGCGCGGAGCCCCTGAGCCGGGCGCAGGCCCTGGTTGCCCTTCAGGATCGCGCCGACGTGGCGGCTCGGCGGCAGGGGGCGGCCTGGCTCGGGGACACGGGCCTCATGCCCGACGTCCCCCTCCTGGTGGAGGCGCTCCGCGATCCCGACGAGCTGGTCCGCGCCCTCGCCGAGCATTCCCTCTGGCAGGTGTGGGGCCGCTCCGGCCATCCCGAGGCGGATCGGCAGTTTCAGATCGGCGTCGAGCAGATGAACCAGGGCGACCTCGGGGCGGCCATCGAGACCTTCGGCCGGATCATCCAGGGGAACCCGGACTTTGCCGAAGCGTGGAACAAGCGCGCAACGGCCTACTACCTGCTCGGCGAGTTCGGGAAATCGCTCGCCGACTGCGAGGAGGTCCTCCGCCGGAACCCGGTGCACTTCGGGGCCCTGTCCGGCTTCGGCCTGATTTACCTCCAGCTGCGGGAGCCCGAGCGGGCCATCCATTATTTCCGGCGGGCGTTGGCCGTCAATCCCAACCTGGCCCAGATCAAGACCGCCGTGGAGGAGCTCGAGCGACTCCTTCGCGAGCGGTCGCAAGAGAGCATCTAGTCTCCCCCCAGCCGTCTCCCGCCGAGGTTCTCGCTGCGCGAGATCCCCACCGCCCCCCTTTTCGTGTACGGCCCGGTCAGGAGACCACCTTCCCGTACACTCCTGGCGGCACGAGGCGGAAGACCCGGACGGGCTCCGAGACGTTTTTCAACTGGTGTTCGCCCGTGTCCTCCAGCACGTAGCGGCCCTTAATCCGCTCCGCGATCTCGGGGCCCACCATGATCTGCCCGCCCTTCGCCAGGGCGGCGATCCGCGCGGCGAGGTTCGTGGTGGGCCCCGAGGCGGTGAAGGTCCAGCGGCCGCCTCCCGCCGCATCAAGCTTCGTGGCCCCCACGAACGCCGTCCCGCTGTTAATCCCCACGTGGATCGAGACCGGGGGGTAGATCCCCTGGAACTCTCGGTTCAGGGCGGCGAGCTTGGCGTGGATCTCGAAGGCCGCCCCGGCCGCGTTCAGCGCGTGGCGGGTCCGGTCCCCCTCGCTCTGGAAGATGACCATGAGGCCGTCCCCGGCCGTTTCGTTGACGTCCCCCTGGTTGGCCCGGATGATCTCGAGGAACCCCGAGAAGTAGTCCTGGATCAGGCGGTTCAATCGCTGGGGCGGCAGCTGCTCGGAGAGCCGCGTGTAGCCCTCCACGTCGAGGAACAGCACTGAGAGGTCCGCCTCGCGCTTCTCCAGTTCCCGCGCGTCCGGGTTCTTCTCCAGGAGACGCTTCACGGACTCCGGGACGAACTTGGAGAGTTCCCCCTTGACCTGCTCGAGGAGCTCGACCTTTCGCAGGGACTCCTGGAGGCTCCGGAGGGTCTCGGCCAGCTCGGCGTTCCGGGCCTCCAGATCGCCGTAGGCGGCCTTCAGGCGCTCCGCCATCTCGTTGATGGCTCGCCCTAACTCGCCAATCTCATCCCGGTTCGAGACGGTCACCCGGGTCTCCAGCTGGCCCCCGCCGATGCGGCGGGCGGCCCCCGCCACCCGGGTAATCGGCTGCAGCACGACGCGCCCCATGAAGATGACGAGGGTAGCCGTCACCCCCAGGATGGTGAAAAGGGCGACGGTGATCTGCCGGTTGCGGGCGGCGAGCAGTTCGGCTTCCAACTTCTCGAGGCCGAGGCTGACCCGCACGACGCCCCG
>JACPAU010000252.1 GCA_016180705.1 Candidatus Methylomirabilota bacterium | reverse complement strand
GGGGCAGGTGCGCCGGGATCCCGCGGGCGAACCCTAAGTGTGACCCAGCGTCCGGGTGGCGCCGGCGCCAGGACCCGGACGGTCTTACTTGCGTGCTGTCGTTTGAATTAGGGCAGACGGCGATGCTAGAGATCAGGGACGAGACCTTCGGGGGGACCTTCCCGTTCGCCCCGCGCTATCATGGGGTGAACGGTTTCGCCATGCACTTCGTGGACGAGGGGGCCGGGGAACCGATCGTGCTGGTGCACGGGGACCCCACCTGGGGATACCTGTGGCGCAACTTCATCCCGCCGCTCGCGCGGCGCCGGCGGTGCGTCGTGCCGGACCACATGGGCATGGGCAAGTCGGACGTCCCCGAGGACCCGTACCCGTACCGCCTGCACCACCACGTCGCGAACCTCGAGAGCCTCCTGCTGCATCTCGATCTGCGCGGGATGACGCTGGTGCTCCACGACTGGGGCGGGCCGGTCGGTCTCGGCGTCGCGACGCGCCACCCGGAGCGCATCAAGCGCCTCGTTCTCATGAACACCTGGGCGTTCGCCCCGTGGCCGGGCAGCCCCTTCCCCCGCCTGCTGGAACTCATCCGGTCCGACCGGGGGGAGCGGTTCGTGCTGGAGAAGAACGGCTATGTGGAGCCCGCTCTGCTCGGGACCACGCACCATCCCTGTGCTGGTCGCGCGACATCCCGGTCCGCGAGGCGGATCCGTCCTACGGGGAGATGAAACGGATCGAGGAGGGGCTGGCCCGGCTCGCGGAGAAGCCCGCGCTCCTGGTCTGGGGGATGCGCGACCCGGTGCTCCCGGAGCCGGTCCTGCGCCGGTGGCAGCGCGTCTGTCCGCGGGCGGCCACCCTCGAGATCGAGGGCGCGAGCCACTGCCTCCAGGAGGACGCGCCGGAGCGGGTCGTGGACGGAATCGAGCGATTTCTGGACGCGCACCCGTGAGGCTCACAGCGGCCGTGGAACGGGACTTGCACCCCACCCGTCGGCGCCGCGCGCGAGGCGGACTCCGGAAGCGGCCCTGGGGGAGGGGCTCCACCGCTGGGATTGTCGGGGCCCGGGCGGGGGGCAGGGTTGCCATGTTCGGGACGAAATGCCCCAAGTGCGGGTTGGTGCAGATGGCCAACCCGGTCTGCAAGTCCTGCGGCGCTGCCCTGCAGGCCCCGACGCCCCGTCCGAGCCCGTCGCCGGCGCCCATCCGGCGCCCGGCGCCCGCCTCCCCGCCTCCGCCCCTCTCCCAGGCACCTCCGCAGGCCATCCCTCCGGCCATCCCGAGAGCCCCGTCCGCCGGCGCGGGAGCCAGCCGGTCCCGCCGGCTCTCCTTCCACGGCGCGGGGGGATCGCTGTTCGGGATGCACGTCGTGAACATCTTTCTGACCATCATCACCCTGGGGATCTATTACTTCTGGGGCAAGGTCAAGGTCCGGAGCTACCTCCTGAGCGAGACGGAGTTCGAGGGGGATCGCTTCGCCTACCACGGGACGGGCAAGGAGTTGCTCATCGGCTTCCTGAAGGCGATGCTGGTCTTCGGGCTCCCCCTCGGGATCCTGACCGCCCTGCGCGACTATCTAGACGTGGGGATCGTCGTCAAGGCGGTGGCGGGGATACTGGCGTACGGGATCATCATGGTGTTCATTCCGGTGGCCATGGTGGGCGCGCGCCGGTACCGCCTCAGCCGGACCTCGTGGCGGGGGATCCGGTTCTCCTTCCGGGGGCGGGCGGCGGACTTCCTGAAGTTCTTCCTGAAGGCTTCGCTCCTCACGGGGATCACGTTCGGTCTGTACTACCCCTTCTTCGACACGAAGCGGCACGCCTTCATGACGTCCCACGCCTACCTCGGCAACCAGAAGTTCGACTTCGACGGGCAGGGCCGGGACCTGTTCTGGCCCTTCGTCCTCACGCTCCTGCTCACGGTCCCGACCCTGGGTGTCTGCTGGTTCTGGTTCCTGGCCAAGAAGCAACGCTACTTCTGGGACCACACCACCTTCGGCGGCGCCCGCTTCCAGTCCACGGTCACGGGCGGGCGCCTTCTCCTCCTGAGACTCGGGAACCTATTTCTGCTGCTCTTCACCCTGGGCCTGGGCTGGCCCTGGGTCGTGGTGCGCAACGCCCGGTTCGCCTGCAAGTACCTCACACTCGAGGGCGCCCTCGATCTGGCCGGCATCGAGCAGGACGCGCAGGTCGCCTCCACCATCGGGGAGGGGCTCGCCGGCTTCCTGGACGTGGACTTCGCCTTCGGCTAGTTCCCCTCCTCCTCCGGCGCGCCACCGCGCCCCCCGCTGACACCACCGGCTGGTCGGCACGACTCTGACCCGCATCCGGCGGCGGCGGGACGCCGCGGCGGGAACGGATCAGCGCTGATGCGGACCGAGTGGCACGGCTCCTACCTGGACGGCCGGACGGCCGCGCGCCACCGCGCCACGATCCGGCTGATGCCGGACGCCCTCGAGATCACCACCGACGCCGGGACCACGCTCCGGTGGCCCTACGAGGAGATCCGCCAGACCCAGGGCTTCTACGTCGGGGAACAGGTGCGCCTGGAGCGGGGCGCCGAGATCCCGGAGGCGCTTCTGGTGGGGGACGTGGGGTTCCTCACGGCCCTGAAGCAGGTGGCGCCGACACTGGCCGGACACTTCCACGACCCCGGCCGTCGCCGGCTGCGGGTCCAGCTCACCCTTCTCGCCGCCGTCGCCGTGGTCGGGATCACCGCCGCCCTGTACCTCTGGGGCATCCCGGGCCTGGCGGGGCTGGCGGCCGCCCGCGTCCCCGTCTCCTGGGAGGAGCGCCTCGGGCAGGGGGTCGTCGAGCACCTGGCCCCGCCGGAGAAGCGGTGCACGGACCCGGCCCGCCTCCGGGCCATCGGCGAGATCGTCGCCACCCTGACCGCTCCCCTCCCGGACCCGCGCTACCGCTTCCGGCTGATGGTGGTCAACTCGCCGGCCGTGAACGCCTTCGCGGCCCCGGGCGGCTACGTCGTGATCTTCCGGGGCCTGCTGGAGCGCACCCGGTCCGCCGAGGAACTGGCGGGTGTCCTCGCTCACGAGTTGCAGCACGTGCTGCAGCGCCACGCGACGCGCGCGCTGCTGCAGCACGCCTCGACCGGGCTCCTGCTCGCGGCGATGACCGGGGATGCGAGCGGGGCCATGACCTACGGGCTGGAGAGCGCCCGCACCCTGGGGGCGCTGCGCTACAGCCGGCGTCACGAGGAGGAGGCGGACGTCGAGGGGATGCGGATGCTCCTGGCGGCGGGGGTGGACCCCGCGGGCATGCTCGCCTTCTTCGGGGTGCTCCAGAAGCAGGGAGGGGAGGCACCGGGGGTGCTGGCGTACCTGTCCACGCACCCGAGCACGGCGGGCCGGATCGAGCGCCTGAAGGCCATGGCGGCCCAGGCCCCGGGTCCGCGGGTCAAGCTGCTCCCCGACCGGGACTGGCGCGACGTCATGAAGATCTGCCAGGTCGCCGCCCAGCAAACCGGTGTGGCGCCCCGGCCCCGCCCCGCCGCGGTTGCCCCGCGGACCTTGCGGGGGGTCGGGCGGGTCTACTTCGTGCCGATGGGGGAGTTCCCCGCCGCGTCGGTGGAGCACCTGATAGCGTACTACCGGGAGAAGTACGGCCTGGCCATCGAGACGCTCACGGCTGTCCCCCTGGAGGCCGCGGCGGTGGACCTGCTGCGCCAACAGCTCGTCGCCGAGGAACTGATCGCGCTGGTGAAGCACCACCACCCGGGGCTGGCCGAGGATCCCGAGGCGATCCTTATCGGACTGACCGCCTACGACATGTACATCCGAGAGTACACGTGGGAGTTCGCGTTCGCCTGGCGCCAGGACGGGCGCTTCGCCGCCATTTCCAGCGCCCGCATGGACCCGGAGAACTTCGGGGACCCACCCGACCCGGACCTGCTCCACACCCGGCTCCGGAAGGCGGTCTCCAAGACCATCGGCCTCATGCACTACCGGCTGCCCCAGAGCAGCGATCGGAACAGCGTGATGTACGGCCCCATCCTCGGTCTCGACGACCTGGACAGCGTCGGCGAGGAGTTCTAGAGACGCCACCGGAGGCGACCCGTGACGACTGTTCTCCTGCTGACGATCTCCAACGTCTTCATGACGTTCGCCTGGTACGGGCACCTGAAGTTCAAGAGCACCGGCCTGTGGAAGGTGGTTCTCCTCAGTTGGTTGATCGCGTTCTTCGAGTACTGCTTCCAGGTGCCCGCCAACCGCCTCGGCCACGGCCGGTTCACGGCGGCCGAACTCAAGACCATCCAGGAGATCATCACCCTCGGGGTCTTTTGCGTGTTCTCCGTGCTCTATCTGCACGAGGGGATCAAGTGGAATACCGTCGTGGGCTTCGTGCTGATCGTCGGCGCGGCCTTTTTCATCTTCCACGAGTGGTGAGGGGGGAGGGGGAGCGTGAGCGTGCGGCGTGTCTTCTCGGGGGCGGAGTGGGAGCGGAAGGTCGGGTACTGCCGGGCGGTGCTCGCCGGCGACCAGGTGTTCGTCAGCGGGACGGCGCCCGTGGCGCCGGGTGGGGGGACCGAGGCCCCGGGTGACGCCTACCGACAGGCGCGGCGGTGCCTCGAAATCATTGACCGGGCGCTGCAGGAGTTGGGAGTAAGCCGGGCGGCGGTGACGCGGACCCGGATGTTCGTCACCGACATCTCGCGCTGGGCCGACTTCGGCCGGGCGCACGCAGAGTTCTTCGGGGCGGCCCCGCCCGCGACGAGTATGGTCGAGGTCCGGCGGCTGATCGCCGAGGACATGCTGATCGAGGTGGAGGCCGACGCGGTCGTCCTCCCGGCCTCGTGACGGCGGGGACGGACAGGTGGGGCGGCGCCGGGGCGGTCCGCGGCCGTTGCCGGATCATGTGGCCCCGGGGCTCCGGCTCCTGTTCGTGGGGATCAACCCGGGGCTCGTCTCGGCGGCGGCGGGGCACTACTACGCGAATCCGCGCAACGCCTTCTGGCGGCTCCTCCATGAGGGGGGACTCACGCCGGTCCGGCTCCGGCCCGAGCAGGATGCCAGGCTTCTGACCTTCGGCTACGGCCTCACCGACATCGTGAAGCGGCCGTCGCGGGGGGCGGCCGACCTGAAAGCGTCGGAGTTCGCGGCCGGCCGCCGGCGCCTCGCGCGGCTCGTCAGGCGGCTCCGGCCCCGCGCCGTCTGTTTCAACGGGAAGACCGCCTTCGAGGGCTGCTTCGGCAAAGGATCCTGCCGCCGCTTCGGCCCGCAGCCGGTGCGGCTTGCGGGCGTCCCGGTCTTCGTTCTCCCCTCGACCAGCCCGGCGAACGCCGCCGTCCCGCTCGCGGTGAAGCGACGGCACGTCCGGGCGCTCCGGGCCTGGCTCG
>JACPAU010000251.1 GCA_016180705.1 Candidatus Methylomirabilota bacterium | reverse complement strand
GCCAGGCCTACGAGCGGGCGCTCGCGCTCAACCCGGAGAACCCGTTCGCGCTCTTCAACCTCAGCCAGTACCAGACGGAGCGTCTGCAACTGGAGCAGGCAAAGGCGAGCTACGAGGCGGCCGTGGCGCGCCTCCCGGCGCTGGCGGAGCGGCTGGCCCTCGCGACCCGGGGGGGCGCGGAGCGGGTCCTGGTGGACGCCCCGATTCCCGTGGACGGGATCTGGCGGGTCGCGACCGCGGGGTCGGCCGACACACCCGTCCTGGCCGGCGCCCTCTGGGGCGGCCGCCTCCCCTACGTTCCCTTGGCGAGCGCCCCCTGGGTCCTGGGGGGCGCCGCGGTGCTCATCTGGGTCGTGGCCTTCCTGAAGGCGGCCCGGGGGCACGCGCTCTCCTGCGAGAAGTGCGGCCGTCCCTTCTGTCCGAAGTGCCAGCGCTTCTTCCGGGAGGGCCGGCTGTGCGCCCGCTGCGCGGCGGCCTTCAAGCGGGAGGGAGTGGGGGAGACCACGAAGACCTTGCGGGTCCGGGAACACGAGGCCTACCGGGCCCGGGCCCGCCGCTCCGCCCTCGCGTTCTCCGTGGTTTTCCCGGGCGCCGGCCACCTGTACGTCGGCTCGGCCCTGGCCGGCTTCCTGCTCCTGCTCGTCGCGCTCTGGGCCGCGCTGCAGGGGCTGCTCCTCCCCTGGGCGATTCCCGTCCTCCACCTCCCGCAGCCGGCGGAGGGCCTCTTCGCCGCATTCGGCGGCGCGCTGTTCCTGGCCTGTTACCTCTGGTCGGTGCGGGCCCGCAAGAAGGTGGGCGCCTGATGGCCCTCGAAGGGACCCTCAAGGACTTCAACCTCCCCGACATCTTCCAGCTCATCGGCTACCAGAGGAAGACCGGGCTGCTCACGCTCAGCCGGGAGTCGGAGTCGCTGACCGTGAGCATCGTGGACGGCAACGTGGTCTGGGCGACGCCCGGGGAGGAGGCCTTCGACGATATGGTGGGCCGGGCGCTGGCCAGGCGCGGGCTCGTCAGCCAGACCCTCGTCGAGGAGCTGACCCGGAAGCGGCGGGAGACGCAGCAGGGTCTCGTCTACCTGCTGCTGAAGCAGGGGGACGTCCCGCCGCTCGACCTGCAGCGCGTGGTGGAGACCAAGGTGCGGGAGGCCCTCTACCGGGTCTTCCGGTGGCGGGACGGGCGCTACCAGTTCATGGCCCTGGCGACGGTGGACCTGAGCCAGGGACGGATTGATCCGATCAGCACCGAGAACCTGCTGCTGGAGGCGATCCGCCAGATGGACGAGTGGCCCCTCATCCACCGCCAGCTCCCCTCCCTGGACCTGAAGGTCCGGAAGAACGAGGAGCGGCTCGGCGCGGTGGACGTGGAGAAGCTCACGCCGGCCGAGCGGACCGTCCTGGAGCTGGCCGACGGGAGCGGGACCGCGCGGGAGATCGCGGAGCTGAGCGGCCTGGGCGAGTTCGACGCCTGCAAGGCCATGGCCGACCTCATCGCCGACGGGAGCCTGACGGTGGTCGCCTCCGAGCAGGTTCTGCGGGCCGCGGCGGAAGCCGCGCCGGCGCGGCGGGAGACCCCCGCCTGGCTCCTCCGGGGCCTGCTCGGGGCGGTCGTCGCCGCGGTCCTCTTCCTGCAGACCGCGGTCTGGCGCCAGGACCCGCTGCACCTCCTGCCCTCCGCGGGGGGAGGGGAAGCGGGATGGGATCGGCTGCGCCAGCACAAGCTCCACGCGGACCTCTGGCGGGTGGAGCGCGCCCTGCACCTCTACCTCCTCACCACGGGGCGCTTGCCGGTGCGGCTCGAGGCCCTGGTCGAGGCCGGCTACCTGTCGGCGCGCGCCCTCCGCGACCCCTGGGGGCAGCCGCTCCGGTACCAGGCGCAGGGACTCGAGTACCGTCTCGACGGGAGCCGCGCGCTGCCGCCACCGGGCCGCTGACCGCCCCCCCTCCCCTTTTCCCCCGTTCCGTTGACACTCTCTCGAAGCGTGTGGTACGGTCGCTTTCGCATCCCCCGCGTGGCAAGGAGAGGTGCAATGAGCAATCGGAACCGTCGCTGCCTCCGGCCCGGCGGGCTCGCCCTGGCGGCGCTCGTGGCCTTCGGGATCCCCGCCGGCGCGCCGCCGCAGGCCGCAGCCGCTAAGCCGGCGCTGGAGACCCTGCAGGCCATCCAGGAGGCCTTCGTCGGGGTGGCCGAGCAGGTCAAGCCGTCCGTCGTGAACATCAACACGACCCAGAAGGTCCGGCCGCCCCGCCGCGCGCCCGGGGAGGCGCCGCCGCCCGGGCCGTTCCGGGACTTTTTCGGGGAAGACTTCTTCGAGCGCTTCTTCCGGGAGGGGCCGCGGCGCGACCTGGAACGCCGCAGCCTCGGCTCGGGGGTCATCGTGGATCAGCAGGGCTTCATCCTGACCAACAACCACGTGATCGAGCGGGCCGAGGAGATCCAGGTGACGCTCGCCGACAAGCGAACCTTCAAGGCGAAGGTCGTGGGCACGGACCCGAAGACGGACCTGGCGGTCATCCGGATCGAGAGCGCGCCTGGGCTCACCCCGGCCCGCCTCGGGGACTCCGACCGGATCCGGATCGGGGAGTGGGCGGTCGCCATCGGGAATCCTTTCGGGCTCGTCCAGACGGTGACGGTAGGGGTCATCAGCGCGACCGGCCGGAGCAACGTCGGGATCACCGCCTACGAGGACTTCATCCAGACCGACGCCTCCATCAACCCGGGCAACTCGGGCGGCCCCCTCCTGAACGTCCGGGGGGAGGTCATCGGGATCAACACCGCCATCGTGGCGGCGGGGCAAGGGATCGGGTTCGCCATCCCGATCAACATGGCCAAGGGGATCAAGGACATGCTCATCGCCCAGGGCCGGGTCGTCCGCGGGTGGCTGGGCGTGCAGATCCAGGGTCTGAACGAGGACCTCGCCGCCCAGTTCGGGGTCAAGCCGGACCAGGGCGCCCTGATTGCGAACGTCCTCAAGGACGGGCCGGCGGAGAAGGGCGGCCTCCGAGCCGGGGACGTCATCCTGGAGGTGGACGGGACGAAGGTCACCGGGGTCTCCCAGCTCCAGCGGCTCGTCGCCGCCGTCCCGCCCGGCCGGCAGGTGACCCTCACCGTCCGGCGGGAGGGGCGGGACATGCCGGTCGTGCTCGCCGTCGGGGAGATGCCCGGGGAAGCGCCGGTCGCCGCCGCCGTCCCCGAGGAGCCGGGGGCGGCGGGCCGGTACGGGTTCAAGGTGCAGGACCTGAGTCCCGAGCTGCGCGAGCAGTTCGGGCTCAGGGAGGCGGACGGGGTCGTGGTCGCGGAGGTGGACCCCGAGGGGCCGGCCGCGCGCACGGGGCTCAGGCCCGGGGACGTGATCCTGGAGGTGGGCCGCCAGAAGGTGCGGAACAGCCGGGAGTTCGCGGCCGCGGCGCGCCGCGCGCGGGACCGGGGGCTCCTGCTCCGGGTCTGGCGGGACGGGGCGAGCCAGTTTGTGGTGGTGCACCCGGAGAAGGGCTAGCGGAGCAGGCGATGCCCCGGCGGTCCCCGCACTTCTACGAAGAGATCACGGACGACGCGCTGGCGCTCTACCTGCAGCGCATCGTCCGGATCTCGCTCCTCCCCAAGGAGCGGGAGCTGGAACTGGCCAAGCGCATCCAGGAGGGGGACGAGCAGGCCCTGCGGGCGCTGGTGGAGGCGAACCTCCGGTTCGTGGTGAAGGTGGCGATGCACTACCAGGGCTGCGGCCTCTCCCTCCTCGACCTGATCAACGAGGGCAACCTGGGGCTGCTCGAGGCCGGGCGGCGGTTCCGGGCCGACTACAACGTCAAGTTCATCACCTACGCGGTCTGGTGGATCCGGCAGGCGATCATGCAGGCGCTGGCGCGGGGGAGCGGCGCGATGCGCCTGCCGCTCCGCAAGGCGCGCCTGGCCAGCCAGCTCCGGGTGGCCCGGGCCGAGCTGGCGCAGCAGATGGGGGCGGAGCCCACCGACCAGGAACTGGCGGACCAGCTCAACCTCAGCCTGGGGGAGGTGGAGGACATCCTCCGGATCAGCGCGCGCCAGTCCTCCCTCGACGAGGACAGGGGGATGGAGGACCGGCGGGAGGTGGTCCCCCTCGGCGCGGAGCCGACGCCGGCCGTGGATTTCGACCTCGTCCGGAAGTCCTTCCGCGAGGAGGTGGACCGCCTCCTGCGGGAGCTGACGCCCCGCGAGCGGCAGGTCATCGAGTTCCGGTTCGGCATGGGGAAGGAGGAGCCGATGACGCTGGAGGCGGTGGGCAAGCGCCTCCGCCTCTCCCGGGAGCGGGTCCGCCAGATCGAGGAGAAGGCCAAGCGCAAGCTCCGCCTCATCGCCCGGGCCCGCCAGCTCCAGGATTACCTCAACTGACCGCCCGCTCATACAGACGACAGAATCAGAGTGACAAGGTCCGGGTCCTGGCGCCGGCGCCGCCCCGGCCCCCGGCCCCTTTGGGGAACCCTCCCGTGGTTCCCCCCATCGGCGAAACGCCGATGGGACCCCCCTCCGCTACGGGGGCCCTGGGCGGCATCCGGCGCCACCCGGACCTTTTGTCACACAACTTATCTCGTCTGGATCAGTGTGAGTCCAGGGACCCCTGCGTAACGCACACACCAACGTTCCACGAGCATCACGAGCGCCCTCGGAGCCGCCGCCCTCTTCCCGGGGCGAGCCGCTCCTCCGCCCGATACCCAGACAGGGCTGCGTCGCGGCTCACCCCGGCGGGCGGCGGCAGGAGGGCGGCACTAGCCTTGACCCTCCCTTCGCGCCTCTGGTAGCATCCGCCCGCCATGACGCTGCCCGAACTCCTGCACCAGAGCGCCGCGGCGCACCCGGCGAAGGCCGCGATCGTCGCCGGCGCCCGGGCCGTGACCTACGGGGCCCTCGCGGCGGAGGCCGCGAGCCTGGCCGCCGTCCTGCGCGGGTGCGGTCTGCGCCCGGACGAGCGGGTCGTGATGATGCTCCCGAACGGCCCCGAGTTCGTCGCCACCTACTTCGCCATCCAGGAGGCCGGGGGGACGGTGGTCCCCGCGAATATCCTCTTCAAGCCCGACGAGGTGCGGCACCTCCTCCAGGACTCCGGCGCGTCGCTCGCGGTGACCGTCCGGGCGTTCGCCCCGACCGTGCGCGCGGCGGCGGTGGCGTCGGCCGGACGGCAGCCGGCCGGCCGGGCCCGGGTGCTGATCCTGGACGGGGAGGAGGGGACGGTGGTGGGACCCGACCTGACCCTCGCGGAGGGGAGGCGGCGGGCGGCCTTTGCGCCCGCGCCAGCGGCCGCGGCGGCCGTGGCCGCCTGCCTGTACACGTCCGGCACCACCGGGCGGCCGAAGGGGGCTCTGCTCACCCACGCCAATATCCTGGCCAACATCGCCGCGTTCGGCCAGGTCATCCGCTGCGGACCCGAGGACGTCTTCTGCTGCGTCCTGCCCCTCTTCCACTCCTTCGCCGCCACCGTGATGATGCTCTTCCCCCTCTCGATCGGCGCGACGGTGGTGGTGGAGCCGCGGTTCGCCCCGGACTCCCTCCTCCGGACGCTCGGCGCGCGCCGGTGCACGGTCTTCGCCGGGGTCCCCGCCATGTACGCCCTCCTGGCGAGCCTTCCCGAGGTGCCCGCGGACCTGTCCGCGCTCCGGCTGTGCGTCTCGGGCGGGGCGCCGTTACCGGTCGAGGTCCTGCGGCGGTTCGAGGCGCGGTACGGGATCCCGATCTACGAAGGCTACGGCCCGACGGAGTGCTCGCCGGCCCTCACGGTCAACCCGCCCTTCGGGAAGCGGAAGGTGGGGTCGGTGGGTCTGCCCCTGCCTGGCGTCGAGATCCGGGTGGTGGACGAGCGGGGAGCGCCGGTCCCGGTCGGGGAGGTGGGGGAGGTGATCGCGAAGGGGCCCAACGTGATGCTGGGCTACCTGAACCGGCCCGAGGAGACGGCGGCGGTCCTCAGGGACGGCTGGTTCCACACGGGAGACCTCGGCTGCCTCGACGCGGAGGGCTACCTGACGATCGTGGACCGGAAGAAGGACATGCTCATCGTCGGCGGACTGAACGTGTACCCGCGGGAGGTGGAGACCGTGCTGGAGGCCCACCCCGCGGTGGCCGAGGCGGCGGTCATCGGCCTCCCGGACCCGGTCAAGGGGGAGCAACCGGTCGCGTTCGTGGTCCGGCGTCCCGGGGAGAGCCCGGCCGCACCGGACCTCCTCCGCTACCTCCGCGAGCGCCTCGCCCCCTTCAAGGTGCCCAAGCGGATCACCTTCCTGGATACCCTTCCCCGCAACGCCACGGGCAAGGTCCTCAAGCAGGCGCTGAAGGCCCAGCCCCGCTGAGGCGCGCCGGCACGTCCTAATAGAGACAAGATAAATTGTGTGACAAAAGGTCCGGGTGGCGCCGGATGCCGCCTAGGGCCCCCGTAGCGGAGGGGGGTCCCATCGGCGCTGGGCCGATGGGGGGAACCGCGGGAGGGTTCCCCAGGGGGGCCGGGGGCCGGGGCGGCGCCGGCGCCAGGACCCGGACC